>NZ_HF999068.1:1730-4041 GCF_000433815.1 Blautia sp. CAG:257 | reverse complement strand
CATGTAATCCTACTGTGTACACTCTATTTACAGTAAGCACATGGGGTTCAGTTTACATCCGCAAGAATAAAAGCCGGATCATTAATAAGCGCTCTTCCAACCGATACCCTCTGCTGCTGACCTCCGGAAAGCTGTCCCGGAAGATGCTTTCTCCTGTGGGATAATCCTGTCATTTCCACGATCCGATCCAGCTTCCCTGCATCCGGCTTTCTCTGATCCAGAAGACAGGGCAGCATGATGTTCTCATCTACTGTCAGATTGGGGATAAGATTATAGAACTGATATACAATGCCAATATTTCTGCGCCTGAAAATAGCCATTTCGCTTTCATTCATGTCAAAAATCTTTTTTCCGTCAATCACAACGCTGCCGGAGGTAGGACGGTCAATTCCTCCGATCAGATTCATAAGAGTGGATTTTCCCGATCCTGACGCTCCAACAATGGCAATAAATTCACCTTTTTTAACCTGAAAGCTCACATGGTCAAGAGCAGTCACCTGATTTTCTCCGCTGCCGTAAATTTTAGTCAGCTCTTTTACTTCCAAAACTTCCATATATTACCTCTTTTCTCATTTTTTCGGCCATAGCTTGTCCTGACCTCTTTCATATTCATGATAAATAAGAAAAGTGACTCTTTCGTGACTATTTATAAAATTTCATGATAAATGTGGTGCCTGTTTTTTCTAAACCGGACTGTACTTCAATTTCTCCATTCTGAGCCCTCATAATGGAAAGAGCCAGAGGCAGCCCGATTCCATATCCGTTTTCTTTCCGCGTCCCCTCAAATCTCCGGAACAGTCCTGCAATCTGATCTTTTTTCAGCCCTTTTCCATGATCTGTAACAGATATCCAGCTATAAATGGGATTCTCTCCGGAATCTATCAGAATTTCACTGTTTTCCTCAGAACACTCTGAAGCATTTTTTAAAAGATTGATAAGAGCCTCTGTCGTCCATTTTCTGTCACAGACAAGCTGTATATCTTCTTTTAATCTCACAGTCTGATTTCGGATATCCAGCATGATCTCCACAGATTCCAGCGCATGATCCAGAAGCTCTCCTGTCTGCACCTTATCCTTATGGAAATTCACGTTCCTGGAATCAATTTTTGCCATTTTCAAAAGCGCCGTTACCAGCCACTCCATATGCCGTACTTCCTTTTTGATGCAAAAAAGAAATTCTTTCTGCCTGTCCTCCGGGGCATCCTCCATAAGCTCAGTCATAAGAAGAATGGAAGAAACCGGTGTTTTCAGCTGGTGGGAAATATCAGATAAATATCCTGACAGATGTTCTTTTTCTTCTATCGCGGCGCTTTTCTGCTCTCGCTCCAGATTCAGCAATGTATAAATATCATTTTTAAAAATACTCCAGGGGCCTTCCTTTTCATCCCTTGGGTCAAAGCTTTCTCCCTCAAGGGCTTTCTGGATCCCCTCTGAAAGCTCCAGAATTTCTTTTTTACTGATCCACACGATACCCGATCCCCCTGACTGTTGAAATCTGAACAGCATCTCCCAGCTTTTTCCGCAAACGCTTCACATATACAGTCAGGGTGTTATCTTCCACAAAATCACCACTGATATCCCAGATCCGTTCCAGAAGCTGCTCCCTTGTAAGAAGAATCGAGGGATTTTCCGCAAAAATAAGCAGCAGCCGATATTCCAGCGCTGTCAGTAAAATCTGCTGATCTTTTACAAATACTTTTCCTGCATTTGCATCAATCACAGCATCCCCGAGCCTTATAACCTGCTGTTCCTCTGTTTTTATATTCAGTATCCTTCTGATCCGGACCATCAGCTCCCTCATTCGAAAAGGCTTCGTAACGTAATCAGCAGCGCCGTTTTCCAGAGTATGGACAATTTCATCCTCATCATCTACCACAGTCAGATAGATCACCTGGGTCTGTTCTGCCTGAAGCTTTTGTCCGATTTCCTTGCCCACCCCGTCCGGAAGCTGCATGTCCAGAACAGCAAGGTCAAAATGAACTGCTTCTGATACTTCAAAGGCTTCCGCAACGCTCCTGCACTGCGTCACAAAATAACCCTCTTTTTCCAAAGCATAGCTCAGCCCTGCCGCAATGGAAGGATCATCCTCCACTATCAGTATTCTGTACATCATAATTCTGCCACCTCTGTTATCTTAATGGTTTTCCAATATGCGTCTTTCTGAAAATACTTTCTGATTTCCTCTTCATCCTGATCAGGAACAGCTTTCCAAAATTTATATATATTCATTATTATCCCCTTTTCATCTTTGCAGCTATCAACATATAAATTTAATTGTACCAAGCCGCCGACGCCACGGCTAGCCCTAATT
>NZ_HF999068.1:0-1685 GCF_000433815.1 Blautia sp. CAG:257 | reverse complement strand
AACCCGCCACTTTTTTCATAAATAACATCAACTCTTGAATATATCTTTTTTTATCCCTTCTAATTGTCACTGAACCTTTTTTGTGCTATGATAATTCCAGATTGTTTCTTCATCTGTTCACAGCGGTGCAATACTGTCCTGCGAACAGAATTTACATCTCAGAAAGGACTGAAAAACATGAGCGATTACAGACTTGAAACCAAATGCCTCCATGCAGGCTACACTCCTTCCAAGGGAGAACCATGTGCGCTTCCGATTTATCAGAGCACCACTTTTAAATACGATACTACAGATGAAATGGGCCAGCTTTTTGACCTGAAAGCCGAGGGCTATTTCTATACCCGCCTTCAGAATCCTACCAACGATGCTGTTGCTGCGAAAATCGCAGAACTGGAAGGCGGTGTTGCGGCGCTTCTCACTTCTTCCGGACAGGCTGCAAACTTTTATGCGGTTTTTAATATCTGCGAGGCCGGAGATCACGTGGTAGCTGCCTCCACCATCTACGGCGGAACCTTTAATCTTCTTGCTGTTACCTTCAAAAAACTGGGCATTGACTGTACCTTTGTGGACACAGACGCATCTGCGGAGGAAATTGCGGCTGCTTTCCGTCCTAACACCAAGGCTCTTTTTGCGGAAACCATTGCCAACCCGGCCCTTGTAGTTCTGGATATCGAAAAATTTGCCAGTGTTGCTCACCAGCACGGAGTTCCCCTTATTGTTGACAATACCTTTGCCACCCCCATCAACTGCCGTCCCTTTGAATGGGGCGCTGATATCATCACCCACTCCACCACAAAATATATGGATGGTCACGGACTTCAGGTAGGAGGTGCGATCATTGACAGCGGAAACTTTGACTGGGAAGCCTACGGTGACAAATACCACGGTCTTACCCAGCCGGACGAGTCTTATCACGGAGTTGTGTACACAAAGCAGTTTGGAAAAAAAGCCTATATCACCAAAGCAACCTCTCAGCTTATGAGAGATCTTGGTTCCATCCCTTCTCCTAATAACTGCTTCCTTCTGAATATCGGACTGGAAACACTTCCTCTCCGTATGGAGCGCCACTGCAGCAATGCACAGAAAACAGCAGAATTCCTTGCGTCACATGAAAAGGTTTCCAAGGTTATTTATCCCGGACTTCCGGGAGACAAATACCATGCCCTTGCAGAAAAATATCTGCCAAACGGCTCCTGCGGTGTGATCTCCTTCGAGCTGGAAGGCGGACGCGAGGCAGCAGTCCGTTTCATGGACAGCCTGGAACTTGCCAATATCTGTACTCATGTTGCTGCCTCCAAGACTATGGTTCTTCATCCTGCAAGCCACACTCACCGTCAGATGAATGATGAACAGCTGCGGGAGGCCGGTGTTTCTCCGGGAATGATCCGACTGTCTGTGGGAATTGAACATATTGATGATATTCTTGCTGATCTTGAAAAAGCTCTGAAAAACGCCTGAATAGTCATATAATACTTTTCCAAAATACATAAAAAGAGACTGATAAGCAATGTTTCCATCATAAGAACACTGTTTATCAGTCTTTTTGTTTCCGAAAAAGAGCTTCAGAATCTCTGCTCAGCTCAGATTATTTTTTTACAGATTTCCTTCCACTCCTACGAGAACGCCTCCGCTCTCTGCATAATAGCTGCAAAGTCCTCTGGCTTCATAAATAAGGATCTCTGCCT
>NZ_HF999067.1:3814-4589 GCF_000433815.1 Blautia sp. CAG:257 | reverse complement strand
ATCAGGAGATTCAAAAAATATCAAAAAACTCTGGGAAAAAGAACCTACTGTGATCTTACAAAGCTTGCGCAGGCAGTCGGAAAGCCTGTGAAATTTGTAAAAAAAGATCTGAAAAAAATGATCGGAAAGGGCTGGTTTACGGAAGGCTGTTTTGACGGCAGCGAAACCTGTCTGATCACCAGCCGGGAAACCTTTTGCCAGTATCAGGAAATGGAAAAAGCCCTGGAGGAAAAAAAGAAACAGGAGGCTCTCCGCGCACGGGAGGAGTCAGAGCTTTCCCCTGAGGTAAAAGAGGTGCTTGAAAAGGGAAGAAATTATCTGGACAGACTGAGAAAAAGCAACGATGCCATTCCGGGAGAGGAAATTTCTGCCAAGATCTTTAAAATGGAAAAAATCGTGGATCAGATTTTTCAGAGGGCCAAGGCTCATCCGGAGATCATTCCGGATCTGAAGCGGATGATGGATTATTATCTTCCTATGACCGTAAAGCTTCTGGAGGCTTATGAGGATATGGACAGTCAGCCTGTTCAGGGAGAAACCATCCGTTCCTCCAAAAAAGAGATCGAAGATACTCTGGACACTCTGAACGATGCTTTTGCAAAGCTTCTGGATTCTGTTTTTCAGGATACAGCCTGGGATGTTTCCAGTGATATTTCCGTTCTTCATACGTTACTTGCCCAGGAAGGGCTGAAGGACAGTGATTTTAAAATACAGCATTGATCATAAAGGAGAACAAAATGAGCGATGAATTAAACAAAACAGAAGCGTCAATGCC
>NZ_HF999067.1:457-3732 GCF_000433815.1 Blautia sp. CAG:257 | reverse complement strand
AGCCGGAAAATCCTGCCGCTCTTATGGAGGAGACTACGGATATGGATCCGGTACAGAAGGAAATGGCCCGGATGAAACTGACTTCTGAGGAACAGAAGATGGTGGATTCCTTTGCAGAAAAGATTGATGTGGAAAATACGGCGCAGATTCTTCAGTACGGAGCCGGAACCCAGAAAAAAATGGCGGATTTTTCGGATGAGGCGCTGAAAAATGTAAGAACTCAGGATCTTGGGGAAGTGGGGGAACTTCTCACAGACGTGGTAAGTCAGCTGAAGGATTTTGATACGGAAGAAGAAAAGGGATTTTTCGGATTTTTTAAAAAACAGGCAAATAAAATTGAAAATCTGAAAAACAAGTATGACAAGGCAGAGGCAAATGTAGAACGGATCACAGACGTGCTTCAGAAGCATCAGGTACGCCTTCTGAAGGATTCTGCGTTGATGGATAAAATGTATGAACAGAATCTCCTTTATTTCAGGGAGCTTTCCATGTATATCCTGGCAGGAAAAAAACAGCTTTCCGCTGTCAGAAACGGAAAATTAAAAGAGCTTTCCGAAAAGGCCGGATTAAGCGGACTGCCGGAGGATGCGCAGAAAGCCAAGGATCTGGACAGCCAGTGTATCCGTTTTGAGAAAAAGCTCCATGACCTGGAGCTGACGCGGATGATCTCTCTTCAGACAGCGCCTCAGATCCGCCTTGTGCAGAATAATAATACAGTTATGGCAGAGAAGATCCAGACAACTATTGTAAATACCATTCCTCTGTGGAAAAGCCAGATGGTGCTGGCTCTTGGAATCGCTCATTCTACCCAGGCGGCGCAGGCTCAGAGACAGGTATCTGATGTGACAAATGAGCTTTTGCGTAAAAATGCGGAAACGCTTCATATGGCATCTGCAGAAACTGCAAAAGAGTCTGAGAGGGGAATTGTGGATCTGGAAACTCTGAAGCAGACAAATGCAGAGCTGATCCAGACCCTGGACGATGTGATGCGGATACAGAAGGAAGGCAGAGCAAAGCGTCAGGCTGCCGAAGCGGAGATGGCGCGGATGGAAAACGATCTGAAAGCAAAGCTTCTGGAAATCCAGAGATAAAGAAAAAGGGCTGTCACACAGCCGGAAATTCCGGAAAAGCTGTGGCAGTTCTTTGTGTTTCATAATAAATTTTTCAGGAGGAAGATTATGTATCGGGAACATACAAAGGTTATAAAAATTGGAAATAAAAAAATCGGGGGAGGAAATCCTGTTCTTATTCAGTCTATGACAAATACAAGGACAGATGATGTGGAGGCAACCGTAAAGCAGATCCTGGAGCTGGAGGCTGCAGGATGTGAGATCATCCGGTGCGCGGTTCCGGATATGGCGGCGGCAGAGGCGCTTTCTGAGATCAAAAAGCAGATTCACATTCCTCTGGTGGCAGATATTCATTTTGATTACAGGCTGGCTATTGCGGCAATGGAAAACGGAGCAGACAAAATCCGCATTAACCCCGGAAATATCGGAAGCCGGGAGAGAATAAAAGCGGTTGTAGATGTGGCCAGGGAAAGAAATATTCCTATCCGGGTGGGCGTAAACAGCGGTTCTCTGGAAAAGGAGCTGGTGGAAAAATATCACGGTGTCACTGCAGAGGGGCTGGTAGAAAGCGCTCTTGACAAGGTGAGGATCATTGAGGATATGGGATATGACAATCTGGTGATCAGTATTAAATCTTCAGATGTTATGATGTGCGCCAGAGCCCATGAGCTGATCGCAGAAAAGACAAATTACCCTCTTCATGTGGGAATTACAGAGGCAGGAACTTTATATTCCGGCAACATTAAGTCTGCAGTAGGGCTTGGAATCATTCTTTCTCAGGGAATCGGAGATACTATCCGGGTTTCTCTTACCGGAGCGCCTCTGGAGGAGATCAAATCTGCAAAACGGATTCTGAAAACTCTGGGACTTCGAAAAGGAGGGATCGAGGTGGTGTCCTGTCCTACCTGCGGACGTACCAGGATTGACCTGATCGGTCTTGCAAATCAGGTGGAGACAATGGTCCAGGACATCCCTCTTGATATTAAGGTGGCTGTTATGGGCTGCGTGGTAAACGGACCGGGAGAAGCAAAGGAAGCTGATATAGGAATTGCCGGGGGAGTGGGCGTAGGGCTTCTGATCAAAAAGGGAGAGATCATAAAAAAGGTTCCGGAGGATCAGCTTCTGGATACCCTGAGAGAAGAGCTTCTTCACTGGGAAGAATAAGAAAGAGGAAAAAATGGAAAAAGATTTTTTTGACGTATTTCCAAATCTGAAGATCAAGGATCCGCTGCAGGAGCTTCTGGATATGGTAGCTGTCACCAGGGTGTCCTGCAATCCGGATAAGACCAGACTGTGGGTTTATATCAGCAGTGAACGGTGGATCCACAAAAAATATATCATAGAGCTGCAGCAGCAGATTGAAAGACAGTGCTTTCCGGGAATCCAGATGCAGGTAACGGTGATCGAAAAATTCCGTCTGTCCAGACAGTATACGCCGGATAATTTTCTGGAAGTGTACCGGTCCAGCATGGAACTGGAGCTGCGGAATTACAATATGCTGGAATACAATCTTTTTAAACGGTCCAGGATCACTTTTTCCGGCACAGAGGAAATGGATCTGGTGCTTCCGGATTCTGTGATCGCCCGGGAAAAAAGCGAAATCCTTGTGGAATATCTTCATAAGGTATTCTGTGAACGCTGCGGAATGAATCTGAAGATCGAGCTTCAGTTTGAAGAGGCTCAGGAAAGCAAGTACCGGAAAAATGCAGTTCTTCAGATTGAGCAGGAAGTGGAAAATGTCCTGAAGCATGCAAAGCTGGATAAAGAGGAAGAAACCCTGAAACAGGAGAAAGCCTCTTCCGGTTCTGACAAAAAAGAGAATAAAAAAGCTTCCGGAAAAGGAAAGCAGGAGAAAAAATCCTTTGACAAAAAGGGACATGGAGGCGACTTCCGGGGTGGATTCCGAAGAGACAGCAATCCGGATGTTATATATGGAAGAGATTTTGAGGGTGAAACCATTCCTCTGGAAAGCATTACAGGGGAAATGGGAGAAGTCATTATACGAGGTCAGGTTCTGGATGTGGAGGCAAGAGAGATCCGGAATGAAAAAACCATTCTCATTTTTCCGGTTACGGATTTTACAGACTCTATTGTGATCAAAATGTTCCTTCGGAACGAACAGGTTCCGGAAGTAAAAGAAGAGATAAAAAAGGGAGCCTTTCTGAAGCTGAAAGGCGTTACCACCATTGACCGTTTTGACAGTGA
>NZ_HF999067.1:246-396 GCF_000433815.1 Blautia sp. CAG:257 | reverse complement strand
GGAATCAAAAAAATTGCAGACTTTACCAGTACAAGAATGGATACCAGCCCTCAGAAAAGGGTGGAGCTTCACTGCCATACAAAAATGAGCGATATGGACGGCGTTACCGAGGCAAAGGCCCTGGTAAAGCGCGCCTATGAGTGGGGCCAT
>NZ_HF999067.1:0-171 GCF_000433815.1 Blautia sp. CAG:257 | reverse complement strand
CAGGCGTTCCCCGAGGCAAATCACTGTTTTGACGCCTGGGGAGGCTGCGTGCCAAAGGATTCTGATTTTAAGGTGCTTTACGGCATGGAAGCATATCTGGTGGATGATCTGAAGGGAATTGTCACCAACAGTAAGGGACAGTCCATGGACGGAAGCTTTGTGGTATTTGAT
>NZ_HF999066.1:0-1002 GCF_000433815.1 Blautia sp. CAG:257 | reverse complement strand
GTAATAATATCATTCCACCATAATGTCGGAATCAAAAAGGTCAGTACAACAAAAATCCCCCAGACACAGTATCTTACCCATGGTTTCGACTCCACCTCTCTTGGCATGGAATACAGAAACCAGATAAAGCTTCCTGTATGGATAACCAGTTCAATGATCTGAAAAAAGCAATATAATACATAATTCATTTCCATCATCCTCTCCGGTGCTCCAGCCGTGCCGACAGCCAGACAGTCAGCTCCTGTTTCCATGTTTTCTGTTTTTTCTGGGAAAGAGGAATTTCCATTCCATTGTCCAGATAAATGTGCTGTCCTTTTACATTTTTCACATGAAGCATATTTACGGAAAAGCTCTGATGAGGCATGGAAAAGCCAAAATCCTCCATACGTTTTGCCACATTTCCAATGCGCTCCACCATATAATATTCATCTTCATCTGTCACAATCCGTATCCTTCTGTTCTCATACTCAAAAAAATAAATGGACTCTACAGGAAGGCAGACAATTCCATCCACTGTGCGAAAATCAAGGATGATCTTTTTATCCGAGGCTTCCATATACCGGAATATCTCTTCCAGAACATTTATAATCTCCTGTCTGTTCACAGGCTTCAGCAGATACTGAAATGCATGAACTCCAAAAGCTCCTGCCACATAATCCCGGTAAGCTGTCAGATAAACAATTTTTACATCAGTATCTACAGAGCGGATAGCCTTTCCTGTTTCTATGCCATTCATTCCCTGCATGTCAATATCAAGAAAAACCGCGTCGTAAGGCTGGTAATTTTCCATCAGCTCCCTTCCGGAAGAAAACACCCTTACCTCCACCTGAGACTTCCATTCCAGAATCATTTTTCTGACCTGCTCACGAATATTTTTATCATCATCACAAACTGCAATTCTGTACATTTCAGTCACTCTCTCCTGTTGTTTTTACTATAATCATTATACCTGAAATTGTAAACACGGTATACACAAGAGACAAAAATCATGTACTAAATGAC
>NZ_HF999065.1:0-884 GCF_000433815.1 Blautia sp. CAG:257 | reverse complement strand
CAAAGTTCGTATCATCAGCAGAAACAACGCCGACACTGCCTAAGGTGATCGTCATAGCCGCCGCTAATGCAATTATCAGTTTCCTTTTCATTTGTAAATGTCCTCCTAAAGTAAATGTATTTTGTGGCAAGTTTTATTCTCTTCATTTGCCTTTCAGTGTATTAAATAACAAAACATTTCTTTTTATAATCCCATTATTTTTCTCATACACTTATTTTTCATTAGTCATAACTCGCCTTTTTAACTCGTTGTGAGTTACTGAATTAAGTTTAACTCGCTGTGACTTAAAAATCAATATCATATTTCACTTTCATATAAAATATTTATGAGGTGAGCATGAATTGAATTATGCGGAAAGAATGAGAAATTTAAGACAGGATCACGACTTGTCACAAAAACAGATTGCAGATATGTTGGGAATAGCTCAAACCACTTATTCTCAATATGAACTCGAAAAAAGACCAATGCCAATTGACTACCTGATAGCCTTATGTAAATTCTATCAAGTGTCCGCTGATTATATGCTAGGTTTTAGCAACAAAAAGTAAACCCTTTCTTCTTTATGAGCTCTGATAATCTCCGGGCTTTTTTGTTATTCATAATTTCCCCAGTCTATCATGTTTCCATTATTCACAAATCTTTTTTTCATATTCCTCAAAAAATCTGCCATGGTTCTTTATCCTTTAGAGTTTCCACATTCCCCTCTCGTATGAAATCAGTATCCTTAGGGTATCATATAAAATTTTCTTATTCATATTCAGAAAGAGGGAGCTTCTTCAAGATTTTTGATTGATGTTTATAGAATTACATGGTACACTAACTTCACGGAAAGTCAGAGCACATAAAAGGCGGCCCACCCTCCACCTCGGAGGGGCTAACCCTCC
>NZ_HF999064.1:14015-24792 GCF_000433815.1 Blautia sp. CAG:257 | reverse complement strand
TTATGCTGCTTCCCTATGCTCTTGCCAGTCTTTTAAAGAATGTGGGCGCATCAGAGGTTGTGATAACTGTGGCGGAAGCCTTTGTGAAGCTGGCATTGTTTATGGGGTATATGCTTCTGATATCCAGAATGAAAGATATCCAGAGAACCTTTATGTATCATGGCGCAGAACACAAATGTATCAACTGTATTGAGCACGGACTGCCCCTTACCGTAGAAAATGTTATGAAAAGCTCCCGGCAGCACAAGCGCTGCGGAACCAGTTTTTTATTTCTGGTCATGCTGGTCAGCATTTTCCTGCATTTTATTTTTGTGCTGGTTCCGTTTTACTGGGTGAGACTGCTGGGAAGACTTCTGATGGTGCCGGTTGTAGCAGGAATTTCTTTTGAGATGATCCAGTGGGCAGGCAGAACTGACAATAAGCTTGCGTGTCTTTTAAGCAAACCGGGACTTGCCATGCAGAAGCTTACAACAATAGAACCTACGGAGGATATGGTTGAGGTGGCTATTGCTGCGGTAGAAGCAGTTTTTGACTGGAAAGCGTATCTGAAAGAGGAATTCGGCTGGAAACCGGGAGAAGAAACAAATGAAAACTCTTGAAATGCTGCTGTGGGAAGGAACTGAGATCCTGGAGACAGCAGAAATAGGTGAAGCCAGGCTGGATGCCTGGCTCCTTCTGGAATATATTACAGGAAAAAACAGAGCATACTATTATGCTCATATGGATCAGGAGGCAGAAGAGGACCAGGAAAAAACATATCTTACGCTCTGCCGCAAAAGGGCTGAGCATATCCCTCTTCAGCATCTGACCGGAACAGCCTGCTTTATGGGATATGATTTTTATGTGGATGAGAGAGTGCTTGTGCCAAGGCAGGACACAGAGATTCTGGTGGAAGAGGCGCTGAACCTTCTGAAAAAAACAGAGAAGCCGCGTATTCTTGACATGTGTACGGGTTCCGGGTGTATTCTTTTAAGTATTCTGAAGGAAATCCCGGATGCTGAGGGCGTGGGGTCAGATCTTTCAGAGGCTGCGCTTCAGGTAGCAGAAAAAAATGTGCAGAAGCTGGGATTGGATCAAAGAGCAGTTCTGGTACACAGTGATCTGTTTTCCGGAGAATATTTTTCTGAAACCAGTGGAAAAACACAGGGAGAATATGATATGCTTGTGTCGAATCCACCGTATATCCCAACCCGGGAGATAGAGACTCTGATGGATGAAGTACGGACTCATGATCCATATATGGCTCTGGACGGAAAAGAGGATGGACTGTATTTTTACAGAAAGATCACAGAGGAATGCAGGAAGTACCTGAAGCCCGGCGGCTGGCTTCTCTATGAAATCGGCTGGGATCAGGGCAGAGCCGTAACCGGGATTATGGAAAATGCAGGATTTGAACAGATAACAGTCAAAAAGGATCTTGCGGAACTTGACAGGGTGGTTCTGGGACAGAATCCTCTGACAAAGGTTTCTGCTTAAGAATAAAGCAACAGGAGGAACGGAATGTTTGATAAATTGGAGGATCTTCTGATCCGATTTGATGAGGTTCTCAATGAGCTGGGAGAGCCGGGGGTTACAGATAATCAGGAACGGTTCCAGAAGCTTATGAAGGAACAGAGCGATCTGCAGCCGATCGTGGACGCTTATAAAGAATATAAAGAGAATAAAGAAACTATTCAGGACAGCCTTTCCATGCTGGAAGGGGAAAAAGACGAGGAAATGCGGGAGATGCTCAAGGAAGAGCTTTCTGACGCCAAGAAGCGTGTGGAGGAGCTGGAGCATGAGATTAAAATCCTTCTTCTTCCCAAAGACCCTAATGACAGCAAAAACGTTATTGTGGAGATCCGTGCAGGTGCTGGCGGCGATGAGGCTGCTCTTTTTGCAGCGGAAATTTACCGTATGTATGTAAAATATGCAGAAAGCCTCAGATGGAAAACAGAGATGATGAGTCTCAATGAGAACGGTATCGGCGGATTTAAAGAGGTAACGTTTATGATCCAGGGAAACGGCGCTTATTCCAGGCTGAAATATGAAAGCGGCGTTCACCGGGTACAGCGAGTGCCGGAAACAGAGTCAGGAGGAAGAATCCATACCTCCACCTGTACGGTTGCTATTATGCCTGAGGCGGAGGAAATCGATTTCCATCTGGATATGAACGACTGCAAGTTTGATGTGTTCCGTGCATCCGGAAACGGCGGCCAGTGTGTCAATACCACAGACTCTGCGGTACGTCTGACTCATATCCCCACAGGAATCGTAATTTCCTGTCAGGATGAAAAATCACAGCTTAAAAACAAAGACAAGGCTCTGAAGGTGCTGCGTTCCCGTTTGTATGAAATGGAGCTTGCAAAGCAGCATGATGCAGAGGCTGAGGCCAGAAGAAGTCAGATCGGAACAGGAGACCGTTCTGAGAAGATCCGTACTTATAATTTCCCTCAGGGACGTGTGACAGACCACAGGATCAAGCTCACCCTGCACCGTCTGGACAGCATTCTGGGCGGAGATCTCAGCGAGATCATAGACAGTCTGATCGCGGCTGATCAGGCGGCAAAACTGGCAAATCTCAACAATGAGGAAGCTTAGGAGATAAAGTGATAAAAAAGTATTACAGTATGGAACCTTATAAAAGGTAAAATACAGGAATACCAATATATAGATATATGGAGGAGAATGAAATGAAAAAAACAGCACTGGTAATCATGGCTGCCGGAATCGGAAGCCGCTTTGGAAAAGGAATCAAACAGCTTGCTCCTGTGGGACCAAACGGGGAGATCATTATGGAATATTCCATTTACGATGCTCTGGAAGCAGGATTTAATAAGGTTGTCTTTATTATCAGAAAGGATCTGGAAGAGGAATTCCGCGCTGTGATCGGCAATAAAATTGAACAGATCACAGAAGTTGAGTATGCGTTTCAGTCACTGGAAGATCTTCCGGACGGCTTTGAGAAGCCGGCTGACAGAACAAAGCCATGGGGAACAGGTCAGGCAGTTCTTGCGGCAAAGAATGTTCTGTCCGAGCCGTTTATGGTAATTAATGCAGATGATTATTATGGAAAAGAAGCATATGTAAAAGTACATGACTATCTGGTGCAGGAGCAGCCGGAGGATGGACTTCTTCATATCTGTATGGCCGGATTCCGTCTTGGAAATACCCTCAGCGATAACGGAAGCGTAACCAGAGGCGTCTGCCACATTGAAAACGGAGCGCTTACAGGCGTAACAGAGACTCATGATATTTATAAGACTGAGAACGGGGCAGAATCCAGAAACGCAGACGGAACAGCAGAAGAGCTGGATGTAAACAGCCTTGTTTCCATGAATATGTGGGGACTGACTCCTGCATTTATGGACGTGCTGGAAAAGGGCTTTGTGGAGTTTCTTCAGAATCTTGACGCAGCTGATATTAGAAAAGAATATCTTCTTCCGGAGATGATCGACCGTCTGATCAAGGAAGGAAAAGCAAAGGTTGATGTACTGGATACAAAGGATACCTGGTTTGGGGTGACCTATCAGGAAGACAAAGAAGTGGTGATCGCTGCTTTTGACAGACTTGCAAAAGAGGGCGTTTATCCGGAGACACTTTATAAATAAGCAGTTTCCCGTTGTGTCGGCACAATGGACTTCAAGGAGGAATTATTATGGGAAAATATTTTGGAACAGACGGCTTTCGCGGCGAAGCAAATGTACAGCTTACTGTAGATCATGCTTTTAAAGTAGGACGTTATGTGGGATGGTACTATGGACGCGACCATAAGGCAAAGATCGTAATCGGAAAGGACACAAGAAGAAGCAGCTATATGTTTGAATATGCTCTGGTAGCAGGTCTGACTGCTTCCGGTGCAGATGCATATCTTCTTCATGTAACCACAACTCCCAGCGTTTCTTATGTGGTCCGTACAGAAGACTTTGACTGTGGAATCATGATCTCTGCAAGCCACAATCCTTTTTATGACAATGGAATCAAGCTTCTGAATGGAAACGGACAGAAGATCGAAGCCGAGGTAGAGGCAAGGATCGAGGCTTATCTGGACGGAAAGCTGGAAGAGCTGCCTCTGGCAACCGGAGAGGATATTGGAAGAACTGTGGATTTTGCCTCAGGAAGAAACCGTTATATCGGCTATCTGATCTCTATTCCATGCCGTGATTTCAAGAATATCCGTGTGGGTCTGGACTGCTCCAACGGAAGCTCATCTGCAATTGCAAAAAGTGTGTTTGACGCTCTCCGTGCAAAAACCTATGTGATCAATAATGACCCGGATGGAACAAACATTAATACCAACTGCGGTTCTACCCATATTGAGGTGCTTCAGAGATTTGTTGTGGAAAAAGGTCTGGATGTGGGCTTTGCCTATGACGGCGATGCAGACCGCTGTATTGCTGTGGATCACAGAGGAAACATTATCGACGGCGACAAGATCATGTACGTATGCGGCAAATACCTGAGAGAGCAGGGAAGGCTGAACGGAAATACAGTAGTCACTACAGTTATGTCAAATATGGGACTTTATAAGGCTCTGGAGCGCGAGGGGATCAGCTATGAGCAGACAGCGGTAGGCGATAAATATGTTGCGGAAAATATGCTGGAAAACAATTACAGTATTGGAGGAGAGCAGTCCGGACATATTATATTCAGCAAATATTCAGCAACCGGAGACGGAATCCTTACCTCTCTGATGCTGATGGAGGCCTGCGTGGAGAAAAAGACAACACTTTGTGATCTTGCAAAAGAAATGAAGGTTTACCCGCAGATCCTGAGAAATGTACGCGTTGCAGACAAAGTGGCAGCCAGAGAAAATCCAAAGGTAAAAGAGGCTGTGGAGGCAGCTGCCAGAGCGCTTGGCACAGACGGACGCATTCTTGTGAGAGAAAGCGGAACAGAGCCTCTGATCCGCGTTATGGTAGAAGCGGGAACCGAAGAGATCTGTGCGGAACATGTGGACAATGTGGTAAAGGTGATCGAAGCCGAAGGGCTTATTGTAGAATAAAAAGGATATACATGAAAACAGGAAAAATCGGACGGATACTGGCAGTCTGTATAGGAGCGTCTCTCCTTACAGGCTGCGGGGGTGAAAAACAGAATACTTACAGGCAGGCAGAAGAAAATCTGGAGCAGGGAAGTTATCAGGAAGCGCTGACAGGTTATGAGACTTCTGTTTCCTACAGCTATAAGACGGCGGAGTCTCTGAGAGGCGCAGGAATCGCAAAACTGCGCCTGGGAGATTATCAGGGAGCTGTGGAGAGCTTTACTCAGGCGCTGTCACAGAACCGGGTAAAAAAATCCATAAGGCAGGATCTGCTTGCATACCGTGCAACTGCACAGCTGAAAGCAGGGCTTCCGGATGATGCCATGGCAGACTGTCAGGCTCTGGCGTCTGATTATTCCATGAATGCAGATCTGTATTTTTTAACAGGCTGTGTGGCGCTTGCAATGGATGCCTATGATGAGGCGGCATCAAATTTTGAACAGGCATACGGAGAGAAAGCCGATTATGACATGGCTCTTCAGATTTACGAAGCCTACCAGAGCAGAGGCATGGAGGCTGACGGGACACGGTATCTGGAAGCAATTCTGAAAACTGAGCCCGGGAATGCAGAAGATTACTGCGAGCGGGGCCGTATTTATTACTATATGCAGGATTATGAAAATGCCAGGAACGAACTGACAAAGGCTTCTGAAAAGGGAAGCGTGGAGGCACTCTCTTTGCTGGGAATGGTATGTTTTGCCCAGAATGATACTGCTGCAGCCAGATCCATGTATCAGGATTATCTGAATGCAGAAGAAAGCCGTAAGGCAGAGGGATACAACGGGCTGGCTCTGTGTGATATAGCAGACGGAGATTATCAGAGCGCACTGGTAAATATTGCCAGCGGACTTGAGGCTGCAGATACAGACGAGATGCAGGAGCTTTTATTTAATGAAATTGTTGCATATGAGAAACAGCTTGACTTTAACACCGCTTTTTCAAAGGCTCAGGAGTATATGAAAATGTATCCCGATGACCAGGAAGCAAAGAAGGAACTGGAATTTCTCCAGTCCAGGATCGCGCAGGAAAATGTAGAGGAACCTGCCCCGGAAGAAGGACAGGACACAGCTTCGGCAGAAGAACAGACATCCTGGGAGGGTTGATATGCAGTTGTATGATTTTAAGGAAATTCAGGAGCGGGTGATCCTTGTAGGGGTGCAGACTGATATCGGAGATGATGTGGAGGCATCCCTGGACGAGCTTCAGGAGCTGGCAGAAACTGCAGGAGCAGAAACTGCGACAAAGGTCATTCAGAACAGAGAAGCAGTACATCCGGGAACCTATATCGGAAAAGGCAAAATTCAGGAAGTGAAAAATCTCCTGACTGCTCTTGATGCAAACGGAATTATCTGTGATGATGAGCTTTCACCGTCGCAGCTGAATAATCTGGAGCGGGAGCTGGAATGTAAGGTTATGGACAGAACGCTGCTGATTCTGGATATTTTTGCGGGAAGAGCAGTGACCAGCGAAGGCAAGATCCAGGTGGAGCTTGCTCAGCTCCGTTACCGGTCCGCACGTCTGGTAGGATTAAGAGATTCCCTGTCCAGACTGGGCGGAGGTATTGGAACAAGGGGACCCGGCGAGAAAAAGCTGGAGACGGACAGACGTCTTATCCGCACCAGAATCTCGGCATTGAAAGCGGAGCTGGTACAGGTGGAAAAACACCGTGAGCTGATCCGCGGCAGCAGATCAAAGGGAAGACTGAAGACCGCTGCTATTGTGGGGTATACCAATGCAGGAAAGTCTACGCTTCTGAACACTCTCACCGGAGCAGGAGTGCAGGCGGAGGATAAACTTTTTGCAACCCTTGATCCCACAACAAGAGTAATGGAGCTTGATGACGGACAGCAGATCCTTCTGACAGATACCGTAGGGTTTATCAGAAAGCTTCCTCATCATCTGGTGGAAGCCTTTAAAAGTACATTGGAAGAGGCGAAATATGCAGATTACATCATCCATGTGGTAGACGCTTCCAATCCACGGGCTGAAACACAGATGCAGGTAGTTTATGAAACTCTGAAGGAGCTTGGTGTTTCCGGGAAAAAGATCATTACACTTCTGAATAAACAGGACCTTGTGCCTGATTCAGAGCTGCGTGATCTGCGGGCAGACTATACGGTAAAATGTTCTGCCAGAACAGGCAGGGGACTGTGTGAGTTAAGAGAGCTGTTATCCCGGCTTCTGGCAGAAAGCCAGATTTATATTGAGGAGCTGTATGCTTATAAAGAAGCCGGAAAAATCCAGATGATCCGGGAATACGGACAGCTTCTCTCTGAGGAATACAGAGAGGACGGAATTTTTGTCCAGGCAAAAATTCCTGCGGAGTTTTTTGTGAATGTTATGCCCCGGGGCTGATTGTAACAGGAGCGCTGTAATTTTGGCTGTCCTGGATAACAGGGCAGGTCACATTTGTATAAAAAAATAAATTTCCGGGTTTTGAAAAACATCGGAAAGCCTGTAAATACAGGAAAACAGAACCATCATATAGAGTGTGAAAGGTATGATCGCACAATATATGGTGGTTTTTGCGGTTGACGGAACCTGTGACCTTTGCTACAATGTAATCTATCAGCAGAAAATAAGAGCGAGCAAAGCAAGGGAGGAAGAAGGACTTATGTTTCAGGTAGTAAAACGTGATGGGGAAATTGCTGAATTTCAGATGGCTAAAATTTCGTCTGCTATCAGCAGAGCATTTGATGCAAAAGAAAAGAATTACAGCAAGGATATGATCGATCTTCTGTCGCTGCGTGTGACAGCTGATTTTCAGGATAAGATTCAGGATGACAGGGTCACTGTGGAGGATATTCAGGACAGTGTGGAGAACGTTCTGATCCAGGCCGGCTACAGCGATGTGGCAAAGGCGTATATTCTTTACCGCAAGCAGAGGGAAAAAATCCGAAATATGAAATCCACGATCCTGGACTACAAAGAAATAGTAAACAGTTATGTAAAGGTGGAGGATTGGCGCGTAAAAGAGAACTCTACAGTTACTTATTCAGTAGGAGGTCTGATCCTCAGCAATTCCGGAGCTGTCACTGCCAATTACTGGCTGTCTGAGATCTATGACAATGAGATTGCAGACGCTCACAGAAATGCGGATATTCACATCCATGATCTTTCCATGCTGACAGGCTACTGTGCAGGCTGGTCCTTAAAACAGCTGATCCAGGAGGGGCTTGGAGGTATTGAAGGCAAGATTACTTCTGCTCCGGCAAAGCATTTAAGCGTACTCTGTAATCAGATGGTCAATTTCCTGGGGATCATGCAGAATGAATGGGCGGGAGCTCAGGCATTTTCTTCCTTCGATACTTATCTTGCGCCCTTTGTCAAAGCAGATAAGCTGTCTTACCGTGAGGTGAAAAAATGCATTGAATCCTTTATTTATGGCGTCAACACTCCAAGCCGCTGGGGAACACAGGCTCCGTTTTCCAATATCACTCTTGACTGGACAGTCCCGGATGATCTGGCAGAGCTGCCTGCAATTGTTGGCGGAAAGGAAATGGATTTTAAATATAAGGACTGCAAAAAAGAAATGGATATGGTAAACCGCGCCTTTATCGAAACCATGATCGAGGGAGATGCCAATGGAAGAGGTTTCCAGTATCCGATTCCCACCTATTCTATTACAAAGGATTTTGACTGGTCAGATACTCTGAATAATCAGCTTCTTTTTGAAATGACAGCAAAATACGGAACGCCGTATTTTTCCAATTATATTAACAGTGATATGAAGCCAAGTGATATCCGCAGCATGTGCTGCCGTCTCCGTCTGGATCTTCGTGAGCTTCGCAAAAAAAGTGGCGGCTTTTTCGGCTCAGGAGAAAGCACGGGGTCTGTAGGGGTGGTTACCATTAATATGCCGAGAATCGCCTATCAGTCAAGAAATCCGGAAGAGTTTTACCGCAGACTGGACCATATGATGGACATTGCGGCAAGATCTCTGCATATCAAGAGACAGGTGATCTCCAGACTTTTAAATGAGGGACTTTATCCTTACACAAAGAGGTATCTGGGAAGCTTTGACAATCACTTTTCCACGATCGGTCTTGTGGGAATGAACGAGGCGGGGCTGAATGCAAGATGGCTGGGCTGTGATATGACAGATGAGCGTACCCAGAAGTTTACAAAAGAAGTTCTGGAGCATATGAGAAACCGGCTCTCCGATTATCAGGAGCAGTATCAGGGCGAGCTGTTTAATCTGGAGGCAACACCGGCGGAGTCCACAGCATACAGGCTTGCCAAGCATGACAGAAAACGCTGGCCTGACATTAAAACAGCAGGAAAAGAGGGCGATACCCCGTATTATACAAACAGCTCTCATCTTCCGGTTGAATTCAGTTCGGATATTTTTGACGCTCTTGATATCCAGGATGAGCTTCAGACCCTTTATACATCAGGAACAGTATTCCACGGATTTCTGGGAGAAAAGCTTCCTGACTGGAAGGCCGCCGCTTCTCTTGTGCGGAAAATCGCAGAAAATTATAAGCTGCCTTATTATACGATTTCTCCTACTTACTCTGTATGCAGCGAGCACGGATATCTCAGCGGAGAACACTTTACCTGTCCGAAATGCGGCAAAAAGGCTGAGGTATACAGCCGTATTACAGGCTATTACCGTCCGGTCCAGAACTGGAATGACGGAAAGGCTCAGGAATATAAAAACAGAACCCTTTATGATGTTGTGCATTCTTCCCTGAAAAAGGTTCACACAAGTGTAGTGACAATGACTGAGGACGATGTAAAAGTACAGCCTGTGGAAACCCATAAATATCTGTTTACCACAAGCACCTGCCCGAACTGCCGTATGGCGAAAAAAATGCTGGAGGGTGAGGAGCTGGAGATCATTGACGCAGAAAAGAACCCGGATATGGCGAGACAGTTCGGCATTATGCAGGCGCCTACCCTGGTGATCACAGACGGAGAGCATCTGAAAAAATATGTAAATGCATCCAACATACAGAAGTATGTGGACGAGGAGCTTTAATGTACAGGATATTTCTCGCAGAAGATGACGAGATGCTCTGTTCTCTGATAAAAAAACATCTGGAATCCTGGGGATATCAGGTAACGGCAGCGGAGGATTTCAGGGATATTATGGGAGAATTTGTGCGATCCGAAGCTCATCTGGTGCTTCTGGATCTGAAGCTTCCGTATTTTAACGGATTTCACTGGTGTGAAGAAATCCGCCGGGTATCGCAGGTTCCTGTTATTTTTCTTTCCTCTGCGGCAGATGACATGAATATGGTTATGGCAATGACCAGAGGAGCAGACGATTTTGTTGCCAAGCCCTTTAATCTGGAGGTCCTTTCTGCAAAGGTTCAGGCCATACTGAGAAGAACATATTCCTTTGGAAACAGTGGGAACCTTCTGGAACACAGAGGCGCTGTCCTGAATCTGGGAAGCGGAAATCTGAGCTATCAGGGACAGGCCGTTGAGCTTACCAGAAATGAACTTCGGATACTGAACCTTCTTTTTTCTCAGGCAGGAAACGTAGTTTCAAGAGAAGCGATTATGCAGATGCTCTGGGAAAATGATGATTTTGTAGATGACAATACTCTGACAGTAAATGTCAACCGCCTGAGACGCAAGCTGGAAGGAATCGGCCTTGAAAATATGATTCTCACAAGAAAAGGGCTGGGCTACATAGTGCAGTAACGGAGGACAGAAATGGCAGGGTATCTGAAAAAAATATGGAAAACAGCAGCTTTGTTCCTGGCTTCAACCGGAATCATGGCAATGGTATTATGGCTGTAT
>NZ_HF999064.1:13578-13941 GCF_000433815.1 Blautia sp. CAG:257 | reverse complement strand
CTGCATGGTTTTGTTCGCGGGAGCATTTGTGTATGGATATTTCAGGTTCCGCAGCAAAGCGCAGGTTTTGTCTCAGATTGCAAAAAGTATTCCTCTGGATCTGGAAAAGCTTCCTTTGCCCCAGGACAACAACGAGGCGGCGCTTCAGCAGATGATCCATGAACTGAACCGAATGAGGATGGAAGCAGAGGAAGCCAGGATGACCTCTTACAGAGAGATGGCGGATTATTATACCATGTGGGTGCATCAGATAAAAACACCTATTGCCGCCCTCAGACTGCTTCTTGGAGAACAGCCTCAGGAAAACAAAGCGGCTCTTGCAGAGATTTTCCGGGTAGAAGAATATGTGGAAATGGTTCTGGG
>NZ_HF999064.1:13057-13465 GCF_000433815.1 Blautia sp. CAG:257 | reverse complement strand
GATTCACAAATACGCGTCAGTCTTTATCGGGAAAAAGCTGCGGCTTGATTATCCGGGAACTCACGAAAAGGTTCTGACAGATCCAAAATGGCTGGGATTTGTGATCGGGCAGTGTATTTCCAATGCCTTAAAGTACACAAAGACAGGTGGGATCCGGATTTATCTTTCGGAATCCCGTCCCCATACGCTGGTGATCGAGGATACAGGGGCAGGAATCAGCGCGGAAGATCTTCCAAGGATTTTTGAAAAGGGATTTACCGGATATAATGGAAGAACGGAGTCCAGATCCTCAGGAATCGGCCTGTACCTTTCCAGAAAGATCATGAAAAGGCTGGATCATGGTATTTCCGTGGAATCAGAACCGGGAAAAGGAACAAAAGTTTATCTGAGCCTTGGCCGCAGGAGGGC
>NZ_HF999064.1:10586-13012 GCF_000433815.1 Blautia sp. CAG:257 | reverse complement strand
TTGAGAACAGAAGGGAAAGACTGAGAACCTCCAGGGTATAGGATCAACCTTACAAAAATGTCACATACAGAGAGAAACTGTAAGCCAAAGTTATGGCATACGGTTTCTCTTTTCTGTATACTGAGGTTACAAAATAAAACTGCGCGCTGCACACAGGAAATGTCAGATATGGAAGTGAAAGGGGCGCGTATGACGGGAGGAAACAGAATCATGGCTTTACTGGAAGTAACAAATGTAAAGAAAATATACAGTACGCGATTTGGAGGAAATCAGGTTCAGGCGCTTGCAAACGTGACGTTTTCCGTAGAAAGCGGAGAATTTGTGGCGATCATGGGGGAATCCGGATCCGGAAAAACGACCCTTCTGAATATTCTGGCATCCCTGGACCGGCCTACAGAAGGGGAGGTACTTCTTGACGGAAAAAGCATTGTCCATTTAACTGAAAAGGAGATTTCCGCTTTCCGGAGAAATAATCTGGGATTTGTATTCCAGGATTTTAACCTTCTGGATACGTTCAGCCTCAGAGACAATATTTATCTTCCACTGGTGCTGGCAGGGGAGGATTACCGTGAAATGGAGCAGAAGATCCGGCCTGTTGCAAAGGCTCTTCGCATTACAGAGATCCTGGAGAAATATCCCTATGAGGTTTCCGGCGGACAGAAGCAGAGGGCGGCAGTAGCAAGGGCTCTGATCACAGATCCAAGGATTATTCTGGCAGACGAACCTACAGGAGCCCTGGATTCCAGAGCAGCAGCTTCTCTTTTGTCCATGTTTGGGGAGATCAATGATGCAGGACAGACCATTCTTATGGTAACACACAGCGCCCAGGCCGCAAGTCATGCCTCCAGAGTTCTTTTTATTAAAGACGGAGAAGTGTTCCATCAGATTTACAGAGGAACGAAATCACGTCAGGAAATGTATCAGATGATCTCAGATACGCTGACAGTTCTGATGACAGGCGGTGAGGCTTATGCGTAAAGGGATGTTTCTGAGACTTGCGCTTACCAATATTAAGAAAAACAGGGGAACCTATATTCCGTATATGCTTTCCTGTATGGGATGTATTGCAGTTCTTTATATCATGATGTTTATTGTCACCAGCCCGGACACTGTAAATATGAGAGGCGGCAGGGATGTGGCAGCCATTGTGAGCATGGGAGTCTTTGTTCTTGGCGTTTTTTCAGTGATCTTTCTTCTGTTCTGCAACAGCTTTCTGATGAAAAGAAGACAGAAGGAGCTGGGACTTTACAATGTGCTTGGTATGGAAAAAAGGCACATCAGTCATCTGATGCTTGTGGAAACAGTGCTCACAGGTATTGCGAGTCTGGCAGGAGGACTGGCGGCAGGAATCCTTGGAAGTAAGCTGGCGCTTTTGCTTCTTCTGAAAATCCTTCATATTCCCGCAAAGTTTGGATTTTATATTTCCTGGAAAGGAATCAAGGTCTGTGCGGTATCCTATGGAGTGATTCTTGTACTGACACTTTTTAATAATCTGAGGCGGGTACATTTCAGCCGGCCGGTAGAACTGCTGTCCGGAGGCAATGCAGGAGAGCGGGAACCAAAAAGCAAGCTTTTTATGGCCATTGCGGGATTTGGCTGTCTGGGAACCGGATATTATCTGGCAGTTACTACAGAATCGATTATTGATGCTCTGGGAGTCTTTTTTATAGCAGTTCTTCTTGTTATGGCAGGAACATATCTGGTATTTACTTCAGGCAGTATTGTGATTTTGAAGCTGCTGCGCAGGAGGAAAAAGTTTTATTATAAGCTTCAGAATTTTACCAGTGTCTCGGGAATGCTCTATCGGATGAAACAGAATGCGGTAGGTCTTGCAAGCATCTGTATTCTGAGTACAGGAGTGCTTCTGATGCTGTCTACTACGGTAAGCCTGAATATGGGAATCGAGGATACTATCCGTTCTCAGTACCCCTGTGACGTAAATGTGGATTTCCACGGACATTCTCCGGAAGAAGCATATATGGCTCAGGAGTTTATAAGAACGGAACTGGAAGAAAAAAATATTCCTGTAGAAAGTGTGGAGTCTCAGATTTATCTTTCTCTCATAGGCGTTATGGAAGGAAACCGGTTAAATATGGATTCGCAAGCCGGTCAGTCACAGACACAGAATATTACAACGCTGGTAATTATTCCGGACAGCTTCAGTGAACAGGTGACAGGAGAAAAGCAGGATGTGCCTGAAGGCAGTCTTCTGGCTTACGGAACAGAAGAAAACAGCATTATTCTGGAGAACCAGGAATTTAAAATATCCGGCAGACTGAAAAAGCGCCCGGAGATCTCAGGTCAGCTGAGTATGGATTTTGTAAAAACTCTGTACTTTGTAGCAGATGAAAAAACCTTTGAAAAAATCAATCAGTTGCAGAATGAAGCGAAGGGCGGCGGATATTCCATTACATCCAGCATTGGAG
>NZ_HF999064.1:0-10544 GCF_000433815.1 Blautia sp. CAG:257 | reverse complement strand
CCGGGAGATGATGCGGCAGCCATTGAGTGCAGGCAGATGCTGAATGACAGTATTCAGAAGTTTAAAGAGCAGGGATATTTTGCTCAGGAACAGGATTATGTTTCCAGTCGTTCTTATGCAGAGGAAGGAGAAAACTTTTACGGGCTTAATGGAGGACTGCTGTTTGTGGGAATCCTTCTGGGCGGAGTGTTCCTTATGGGAACAGCGCTGATCATTTACTACAAGCAGATTTCTGAGGGGTATGAGGATAAGGCGCGTTTTGAGATCATGAGAAAAGTGGGAATGAGCCGCAGAGAAGTAAAAGCCTCGATTCACAGACAGATTCTTATGGTATTTTTCCTTCCGCTGATTACGGCATGTGTCCATATTGGAATGGCATTTCCTTTGATGAAAAGGCTGCTTCTTTTGGTGGGCATGTCAAATACCAGGCTGTTTCTTATATGTACGGCAGTAACAGTGATTATATTTGCAGCAGTCTACGGCGTGATCTATGCAGTAACAGCAAGATCCTATTACAGGATTTTGGAAAAAGCAGAGTAAAGGAAAGATGGAAAAAGCGAGCAGATATGAGAGAATTCATATCTGCTCGTTTTCATGGGCTTCCCGGTAAATAGCGCAGGCTGCGTGATGACGGCAGGTTTTGTGGGCGCAGTTCATAACATCCAGTTTCCTGCCGCTTTCGGTGGGAATATATTCGCAGGTGACAGTCTGCATGCTGTTGCAGGTGCGGCAAAAACCGGAGAGATTGATTTCAATGATTTTCTCTTCCATGGAAAACCTCCTTAAAGTGTATACCTGTAAAAAAGGTGAATAAAATTTCATTTATGAGTATACACGTTTCTGGCGTGTACCGCAACGGAAAAAGAACGCTTCCCGAAGGAGCATTTTATAAAGAATATTGCATTTTTATACATTGTATAATTTTAATACAGGGCAAAATGCCATGGCGGAAGGCGATTTGGAATATATTCTGACCGGATTACCGGGAACGGAATGAGAAGCAATATCTGACTTCTGTTATCAGGGATATAAACAGAAGCTTTGTGAAAAAATACGCAAAAACACATTATGCAGACAAAAAATTTCTGTTTACAATTCCACCGGCAAAATGTATAATCATACATAAATGAGGAGTGGAGACATAATGGAACAGAACACAAATAAACAACAGTTCATGCAGGGACTCCGGGATGGGGTTCCTGTTTCTTTGGGATATTTTGCAGTATCCTTTACCTTTGGAATGATGGCAGTTGCGGGAGGAATGTCTGTATGGCAGGCAACCCTTCTTTCTCTGACCAATATTACCTCGGCAGGCCAGTTTGCAGGTCTGGAGATTATTATTGCCTGCGGTTCTCTGTGGGAAATGGCTCTTACGCAGCTTGTGATCAATCTGAGATACAGTCTGATGTCTTTTTCTGTTTCTCAGAAGCTGCAGAAAAATATACCGTCAGGGCACAGATTTCTTGTGGCTTTTGGTATGACGGATGAGATTTTTGGGCTCAGTATAAGCCGAAGTGGAAAACTGAATCCCTGGTATCACTACGGGGCGATGAGCGCAGCGATTCCGGGCTGGACACTGGGAACTTTTGTAGGGGCAATGGCAGGAAATATCATGCCGGGCTTTCTGTCCAGCGCTTTGAGCGTGGCTATTTACGGTATGTTTCTGGCGCTGATCATACCTCCGGCAAAGAAACACAGACCGGTACGGGCGGTAGTGGCAGGAGCCATGGCTATCAGCGCTGTTTTTGCAGTGGTTCCGGTGCTGAACAGGATATCATCCGGCTTTGTGATTATTTTTACAACACTGATCGTAGCCGGAGCTGCAGCTTATTTCTGTCCTATAGGGGACGGAGAGGAGGAAACTCATGAATCATAGTGTTTATGTTTATATACTGGTTATGGCAGGAGTTACTTATCTGATCCGTATGCTTCCGCTGGTGCTTTTTAAAAAGGAGATTACAAGTCCGTTTGTGAAGTCTTTTTTATTTTATGTGCCTTATGCCTGTCTGGCAGCAATGACCTTTCCGGCCATACTTACCGCGCCGTCTTCCGGAATGATTGCCGGGGCAGCAGGCCTTGGCGCTGCTCTGATCGCAGCATACCGGGAAAAAAGTCTTCTTACGGTAGCTCTCTGCGCCTGCGTGGCAGTGTTTGCGGCAGAACAGATTCTTGGATTTCTGGGATAATATAAAATAAGTGGAAAGCCTTTGCCTGACAGTGTGTAAGCTTTCAGACAGAACCTTTTTACACTTTATATTGTTAAAGTGATACGTAAGTGTTATACTTTAAGAAAATGGTATACCTGTTTGGGCATAAGCAGGTCACAGGATACCGGGAAAATAAGGAACGGAAGGTAAAATGAATGAAAGAAGATTTGTTAAAGGAAACGCAGCAGGCTCACAATAAGCCGTTTTCCTGTAATATTGTTCTGATAGGCTTTATGGGCGCGGGAAAAAGTACGGTTTCTGAATACCTCAGCAGAAAATACAATATGGATACTGTGGAAATGGATCAGATTATTGCAGAAAGAGAAAAAATGAGCATTTCCGATATTTTTTCAGTGCATGGGGAAGAATATTTCCGGGATCTGGAAACAAATCTGCTTATTGAAATGCAGGCGAAGACTAACACAGTAATTTCCTGCGGCGGCGGCGTTCCCATGAGAGAGAGAAACGTAAAAGAAATGAAGAAAAACGGATGCGTGGTTCTTCTTACCGCTACACCGGAAACGATTCTGGAGCGGGTAAAAGATAACCATGACCGGCCGCTTCTGGAGGGAAATAAAACAGTTTCCTATATTTCTGAGCTGATGGAAAAACGCCGCGAAAAATATGAGGCTGCGGCTGACTTGATCATTGAGACAGACGGAAAAAGTGCTCAGGAAATCTGTGAAGAGCTGGTGCAGAAAATGGCAGGAGGACAGAAGATATGGAACAGAGAATAAAGGGAACAACAGGACTTATGATGCTGATCGGAAGCCCGGTAGGACATTCCGGCTCACCGGATATGTATAACTTCAGCTTCCGGTATCATAAACAGGATTATGCATACATGGCTTTTGATATAAAGGAAGATCAGGTAGGTGCGGCTCTGGATGCCATGCGGCTGTTTAAGATGAGAGGAGCAAACGTTACCATGCCCTGCAAAAATGAGGCTGCGAGACTGGTGGATGAGCTTTCTCCGGCAGCGCGGATTATCGGAGCGGTCAACACCATCGTCAACGAGGACGGAAAGCTGGTGGGTCATATTACAGATGGAACCGGATTTGTGCAGAATTTAAGAGAGCATGGCGTGGAAGTGAAGGATAAGAAAATGGTGGTTCTCGGCGCAGGCGGCGCAGCCACAGCGATCCAGGTACAGTGCGCCCTTGACGGAGCAGCTTCTATTTCCGTTTTTAATCCAAATGATCCGTTTCTTGAGAGAGCCCGTCAGACAGCGGAGAAGCTGAAAAAAGAAGCTCCGGAATGTAAGGTTCAGGTATTCTGTCTGGATGATGAAAACAGACTGAGAGAAGAAATTGCCCAGGCGGATATTCTGGTAAATGGCACTCTGGCAGGCATGAAACCCCATGAGGACACCACTCTCATTACAGATAAGAGTATGTTCCGCCCGGAGCTGGTTGTGGCAGATGTGGTATACAATCCTGAGGAGACAAGACTTCTCCGTGAGGCAAAGGAGGCCGGCTGCAAAACCATTGGCGGCAAGGGAATGCTTTTATGGCAGGGTGCGGCAGCCTATAAACTGTATACAGGCCTGGACATGCCCGTAGAAGAATACCGTAAATTCCAGGAACAGCAGGGCTGATTACACATAAAATCTATAAGATATAAACAAGACGGACAACTCGCTGAGAGGATCTTACCGCAGTCCCTCGGTCAGAGTTGTCCGTCTTGTTCTGTTTATCGTTTCTGTACTCTTTTATATAGAAGAAAGATCAATTTCGCCCTCGAACACTGTAGTTGCCGGGCCTGTCATGTAAACAAGATTTTCCTGGCGGTTCCAGAGGATCTGAAGATCTCCGCCCAGAAGTTTAACGGTAATAGGCACGTCCTCGTCAACCAGGCCGTTTAAGGTGGAGGCCACAGCTACTGCGCAGGCGCCTGTTCCGCAGGCCAGTGTCTCTCCGGAGCCTCTTTCCCATACACGCATCTGGAGAGTGCGTCTGTCAATGACTTTGACAAATTCTGTGTTGATCCTGTCCGGAAAATTGATGTGGTTTTCAAACATAGGCCCTACCTTTTCAATGTCCAGACTGTTTACATCCTCCATGTAGGTAACTGCATGAGGATTGCCCATGGAAACAGCAGTGATATTCCAGACAGTTCCGTTTACGTCAAGTGGCTGGTTGATCACCTGTTCTTTGTCTGATACGACAGGGATCATTTTTGCAGTAAGAATGGGAGAACCCATATTTACTTTTACAGAGGAGACTTTTCCGTCTTTGATATCGAGATCCAGATATTTAATTCCGCTTTTTGTATTAACAGTAATATTCTTTTTACGGACGATGCCGTGGTCGTAGGCGAATTTTGCCACACAGCGGATTCCGTTGCCGCACATGGCTCCCTGTGAGCCGTCCAGATTATACATATCCATTTCGCAGTCTGCCACATCGGAAGGCTTGACCAGGATCAGACCGTCAGAGCCGATACCGAAATGTCTGTCGCTGACAAATCTTGCAACAGCCGAAGGATCGGCAATGGTTTCTTCAAAGCAGTTTACATATACATAATCATTTCCAATACCCTGCATTTTTGTAAATTTCATAGAGTTCCTCCTCATTATGTACTATTTATACTCATTCCCGGATAACGGTATCAAGTATAGAGATAAAATGTTATGGTTTTGTGAAATCAGAATAAAAATTCCAGAAATTTTATATCAGTTTATAAATATCCGGAAATGGTTCAAGGCTTCTTTTCAGGATTCCTGTGACCCGGGCGATCAGAATACCGTAATTTGTAACAGGGACGTTCTGATCCTGACAGCAGGCGATCCGGTATTTCATCTCTCTTTCATTCAGCATACAGCCGCCGCAGTGTACAACCAGTTTGTAATCCTTCAGATCATCAGGAAATTCTGTTCCGGAGGTGAAAACAAACTCCGGTTCTTTTTTTGTATAGCTTCGGATCCAGTTAGGGATTTTTACGGTTCCAATATCGTCACACTGACGGTGGTGAGTGCATCCTTCCGCGATCAGGATCTTATCGTTGTCCTGAATGTTGTCAAGAGCGGCAGCGCCCTGTACCACTGTGGCAAGATCTCCTTTATATCTGGCAAACAGAATGGAAAAGGAGGTGAGAGGAACCGTATCCGGGGTATCTTTTGACACCTTTGAGAAAACCTGACTGTCGGTGATCACCAGTTTTGGAGTGATTCCATGATTTCTGAAATTTTCCAGAGTGGATTTCAGCTCTGTATCTCTGACTACAAGAGAAAGGGCTCCTTTTTCCAGAACCGCGCGGATAGTCTGCTGCTGGGGAAGGATCAGGCGTCCCTTTGGAGCTGCCTTGTCAATGGGAACCACAAGGAGAACAAGATCTTCCGGGGAGATCAGATCCGCGATCAGTGGATATTTATGCGTTTCTTCAGGTTTTAGGGAAGCAAGCATTTCTTTCAGCTCATGGATGCCCCTGCCGGTTTTTGCGCTTACATAGATTTCATTTGTTTTTCCGGATTCCGAGGAAGCCGGAGAAGCGCTTTCGCCGGAAGCAGCAAAAGTGTCAGAATCACTTTTGATAGAATCAGCAGTGGAAAAAGCTTCCGTTTCAGAAGCAAGATCTGTCTTATTATAAACCAGGATCCAGGGGATATTTTTTTCCTGAAAACGGAGGATCAGCTCTTCCTCGCACCGGGTTTTACCTATATGAATGTCTGTTACCAGAACCGCAATATCTGTTTTATTTAAAACCTGAAAGCTTTTTTTTACACGGAGAGCTCCAAGTTCTCCTTCATCGTCAATGCCCGGGGTATCAATGATCATTACAGGTCCAAGGGGAAGAAGTTCCATGGTTTTGTAAACGGGATCCGTGGTCGTGCCTTTTACATCTGAGACAATCGCAAGATCCTGACCGGTTATTGCATTTATGATACTGGACTTTCCTGCATTTCGTTTTCCGAAAAAACTGATATGTATCCGCTCGGAAGCGGGCGTCTGATTCATTCCCATAGATATCCTCCTTATAAAAATACCGATTGTGCGTATAAAAGTGATTTTTTGTGCATATGAAAGTATTTTTATTATAGAAAATTATTTTTTATTATGCAAGTAAACTATTGCATTTTACAAAAAACATGGTACAATAAAAATCATGATTTGAAGAAATTTTATGCAAAGAGAATGTATAAATATACTATTTTAAGGAGGAAACAAAAATGAAAAACATGAAAAAATTTGCAGCACTTGCACTTTGCGCAGCAATGACCGCATCTATGATGGGCGCAGTAACCGTATCTGCCAATGACAGCGGAGTTGAGAGCATTGATGATCTTGCAGGAAAAAAGATCGGAGTTCAGCTTGGAACCACTGGAGATACTTATGTGACAGACGAGTATGAAGGCGATGATGCCGGAACAAAAATCGAGCGTTTCAACAAAGCAAATGATACAGTAATGGCTCTGAAACAGGGCAAGATCGACTGTATTATCATCGACAGCCTTCCGGCAGAGGAGTTTGTAAAAAACAACGATGATCTGGAAATCCTGGAAGAGGATTTTGCTACAGAGGAATATGCCATTGCAGTAAAAAAAGGCAATGACGAGCTGACTGAAGCAATTAACGGAGCCCTGAAAGAGCTGAAAGAAGAAGGCGTTCTTGACCAGATTAATGAAAACTATATCGGAGCTGACGATGTGAAAGGTACCTGCCCGTATGAGTCACCGGAAGATGCAGACCGTTCCAACGGAACTCTGACAATGGCAACAAATGCAACTTTCCCTCCATATGAATATTATGAGGGCGACAAGATTGTAGGTATTGATGTGGAAATGGCACAGGCAGTCTGCGACAAACTCGGCTATGAGCTGAAAGTGGAGGATATGGAATTCAATGCGATCATGAATGCAGTAGCTTCCGGAAAGGCTGATATCGGTGTAGCCGGTATGACTGTTACAGAAGATCGTAAAGAGAACGCAAACTTTACTGATACTTATACAACTGCAAAACAGGTTATTATTGTTCGTAAATAATGGAACAGATCCTGCGCCTGTCATAGGTATGACAGACAACAGAGACACAGAAGTTCCGGGCACCCGGTATCGACAGCATCGACATGGGAACCCGGAATTTCTTATGAGCAGCTGAAGATATCTGATAAAAGAGAAAGTGGTGAATGTTTTGGCGGAATTTATTGATAAGTTTCGATTGAATTTCATAGAAGACAAGCGTTATGAATTTATTTTTAATGGTTTAAAGACCACTCTGATCATTACTGCATTCGCAGTGCTGATCGGTATTGTACTTGGCTTTATTATTGCAATGATCCGTTCCACCCATGACAGGACCGGAAAAATGAAGATCCTGAATGCCATCTGTAAGGTGTATCTGACTGTGATCAGGGGAACGCCGGCAATGGTACAGCTTCTGATCATGTATTATGTTGTGTTTGCAGTTCATGATCCGGGAAAAATGATCACAGCGATCATAGCCTTTGGTCTGAACTCTGCAGCTTATGTTGCAGAAATTGTCCGTTCCGGTATCATGTCTATTGACCAGGGACAGTTTGAAGCAGGTAGAAGTCTTGGATTTAATTACCGCCAGACAATGCTGCTGATCATTCTTCCTCAGGCGTTTAAGAATGTACTTCCTGCGCTGGCAAATGAGTTTATTGTTCTTATGAAAGAAACCTCCATCAGCGGTTATATCGGTATTACCGATCTGACCCGCGGCGGTGATATTATCCGAAGCCAGACATACGAAGCGCTTCTGCCTCTTCTGGCAGTTGCGGCAATCTATCTGATTCTTGTTATGTTCCTGTCTTATCTGGTAGGAAAACTGGAAAGGAGGCTGAGAAGCAGTGAACGCTAAAGGTGAAGTATTGATTGATGTAAAAGAGCTGAAAAAATCTTTTGACGGAATGCAGGTTCTGAACGGAATTTCCACACAGATCTGCAAAGGCGAGGTAGTGGCTATTATCGGACCTTCCGGATGCGGAAAGTCTACCTTCCTCCGTTCTCTGAATCTTCTGGAGATACCAACAGGCGGACAGATTCTTTTTGAGGGTACAGATATTACGGATAAATCAGTAAACGTTGACAAAATGCGCCAGAAGATCGGTATGGTGTTCCAGCAGTTTAATCTGTTTCCTCACCTGACCATCAAAAAAAATATCATGCTGGCTCCGGAAAAGCTTGGACTGATGACTAAGGAGGAAGCTTCCAGACGTGCAGACGAGCTTCTGGAACGTGTAGGACTTCCGGACAAGGCAGATGCTTATCCAAGCCAGTTATCAGGCGGTCAGAAGCAGAGAATTGCCATTGCAAGAGCTCTGGCAATGAATCCGGATGTCATGCTGTTTGACGAGCCTACTTCCGCTCTTGACCCTGAAATGGTAGGGGAAGTCCTGGAGATCATGAAAGAGCTTGCAGAGACCGGAATGACCATGGTTGTGGTTACTCATGAAATGGGATTTGCCAGAGAGGTGGCAACCCGTGTGATGTTTATTGATGAAGGAAAGATCCAGGAGGAGAACACACCTCAGGAGTTCTTTGCTCATCCGGAAAACCAGAGACTGAAGGATTTTCTGTCAAAGGTATTATAAACAAAGATATCAGGAATAAATGAAAGCCCCCGGCATTATGCTGATGTGATATGCATAAATGCCGGGGGTTCTTTTAGTTGTTTTCTTGTGCCGGGCTGTCGGTCTGGCGGTCGGCGTAGGCTGCTTTCAGCTCTTTATAACAGTATTTGATGATTTCCTTACGGGTAATGATCCCGATAAAAAATCCCTGATCGTCAATAACCGGAACGTAATTCTGGTTAATGGCCCGGTCCAGAAGATCCTCCATATCTGCATCTGCATGAACCGGTTTGTAGGTGGCTCTTCTGGGAATAGTCATAATGGAAATATCCTCCATTTCCTTTACATCCATGGTATTCAGCCGTTTCAGCCCCCACAGAAGATCTCCCTCGGAAATGGTTCCTATGTAACGACCGTCCATACTGAGAAGGGGAATACAGGAAAATTTCCGGTGTTCCATTTTTTCCACAGTCTGGCGCAGTGTCTCATCTTCAAATATATAAGCTACTTCACTTTTGGGTGTCAGAAAAAATAAAATATTCACGTTGTGTACCTCTGTCTTTCATTTCAGTGTGAGGGCAGGTCATGAAAAAACTGCCGCTCTTTTTTGTTGCCGATTCTACTGATATGATAGTATGAAGGTACTCTGCTGTCAATAAATGAAATATTAAATTTTGGTGAAAACTACTATGAAAAAAACATGAAGATATATTTTTTACAGCAGATTTACTCCGTTTTCCCTTGCTTCCGCAAGAACTTCCTCAGGCCACAGAGAAGCATGTACCTCACCGATGTGAGCCTTTCTTAAGAAAAACATGCAGATGCGGGACTGACCGATTCCGCCTCCGATAGAGTAGGGAAGTTCTTTGTTGAGAACAGCCTTCTGGAAAGGCAGATCACGGCGGTCATTGCATCCTGCTTCTGTAAGCTGGAGATCAAGAGTTTCTTCGTCTACACGGATACCCATGGAGGAAAGCTCAAGGGCAATATCCAGAACCGGATAGTACACAAGGATATCTCCGTTCAGTTCCCAGTCATCATAGTCCGGAGCCCGCCCGTCGTGACGCTGGCCGTCTGTAAGAGTTTTTCCTACCTGCATAAGAAATACAGCGCCCTTTTCCTTTACGATTTTATATTCGCGTTCCTTGGGAGTGCAGTCGGGATACATATCTACAAGCTCCTGTGTGGATACAAAGGCGATTTCTTTGGGAAGGATTTCTTCAATGTAGTCGTACTGTACTGCCATGTATTTTTCTGTTTTGCGCAGAACACTGTAAATGGAACGAACAGTATTGATAAGGGTTTCCATGGTACGCTCTTCTTTTGTGATCACCTTTTCCCAGTCCCACTGATCCACATAAATGGAATGGATATTGTCAATATCTTCATCTCTCCGGATAGCGATCATATCAGTATAAAGTCCCTCTCCGTGGGAAAAGCCGTACTTTTTAAGCGCATAGCGTTTCCATTTGGCAAGGGAGTGGACAATCTCCGCATTTTCGTTCATTCCTTTAATATCAAAGCTGACCGGGCGCTCCACACCGTTCAGATTATCATTCAGACCGGAAGACGGCGCTACAAATACCGGAGCGGATACGCGCAGGAGATTCAGCTTCTGTGCAAGTGTCTGCTGAAAAAAATCTTTGACGGTTTTGATTGCCACCTGGGTATCGTGAAGATTAAGATCAGAATGATATCCGGCGGGAATTTTAAATTGTTCCATAATAATTCCTCCTCGTTCGAGCTGCGCTCTTATTAATAAGCCATATTATAGCAGGAAAACAGGTGCAATGCAATTTATAGTTA
>NZ_HF999063.1:0-1395 GCF_000433815.1 Blautia sp. CAG:257 | reverse complement strand
GGATACGAAGTAAACAGCGAAAACGCATTATTTTTATCCATATATGAGCAGCTATCTCCTTTGTCAAATAAATGAATATAATTTGAAAAGGAGATTTTTTATGCAAAAATTTAATATAAAAAAACAGGTCGGGAAGCTATATGGCATTACAGCAACAGGATATTTTCAGATTGCAGGAGCCTCCTGGGTGGCTCTTCTTGCGGCAAGAGGATTTTCGCTTATTGAAATTGGAATCATAGAAAGTATATTTCATGCTGTAAGCATATGTTTTGAGGTTCCATCGGGAGTAGCGGCGGACGTATTTGGACGTAAAAATACCCTTGTTATAAGTCAGATCGTATCGCTGATATCCGGTATTTTGATGATTTTTTCAGGCGGATTCTGGTCCACAGCGCTGGCAATGGGCTTTTCTGCTTTAAGCTATAATCTGTCATCCGGTACAAGAGAAGCGCTGGCATATGACAGCTTAAAGTATGTCGGACAGGAAGAAATATATAACAGATTTGCTTCTGCAGAAATGGCTCTTTACAGAATCAGCAGCTCAACGGCAACCTTATGTGCAGGGCTGGCGCTTTTTCTCGGATATAAGACAGCCTATGCAATTGACGTTTTATTCAGCATTGGAGCCCTGAGCATTGCATTGTGCTTAAAAGAGGTTGAAGCTGATTGTCAAAATACAGAAAAAAGGCAAGAAAGCATACTGGAAAAACTGAAAAACGTAGTTCTGGAAAGCGGGAAATTTCTGCTAAATAACGGAAAAGCCAGAACTATTATGATCGTCAATTCTCTGATTGGGGCAGTTTCCACACTTGTGCTTTTTTTCCTGCAGGCAAAACTTCCAATGGCCGGACTGAATTCTCTGGCGTTGGGACCGGCTTTGTTTATAATGGGTCTGGGAGCAGTTGCGGGAGCCAGAATGGTTGCTTATTTTCCTCAATACAGCTATAAAAAACTGCTTATACTAAGTGCTTTTGGAGTTGGATGTGCTCTTGCAGCAGCCTTTACGGGGAATGTCTGGATTATGATCGCAGGTGGATTTCTGGGAGCGTTTGCAGATGATTTTCTGGAGGTAAAAACAGATGTGATCCTGAATGAAATGATTCCGTCTGAGCAGAGAGCAACCCTGATTTCTGTAAGCTCTTTTATGTTTTCCATAGTAATGATTTTTTTATCAACGTTTATGGGGTGGATGCTTTCCTGAATAGGCTAAAGATATGGAAACATGGAGAAGATTGTGATCCATATTTCTGCGACAGCAAGATTTTTTCTAAACAGAGGACATCAGATGGGATGATAGGGGATTTCTTTTATAAATGATGCTCTGTATGATGAAAACGGAAAAGAAAAAAATACAGCGGCTGAATTATATGGCCTGCGGTGATATTCTGGAAATAA
>NZ_HF999062.1:9131-11177 GCF_000433815.1 Blautia sp. CAG:257 | reverse complement strand
CTATAAAAAGCGTTCTGCAGAGATCACAGCATTTGCTCCGTCTGCCACTGCAGTCACTACCTGACGCAGCTGCTTGGTGCGGATATCTCCTGCTGCAAAAATCCCCGGAACACTGGCAGCACAGTCTTCTCCTGCAGAAATATATCCTCCTTCATCCATTTTCACCAGTCCCTGAACCAGCTCTGTATTCGGAACGATTCCAACAGCAACAAAAACTCCCTCCAGAGAAATCTGCTGCTCTTCCCCTGTCTTTTTATTTTGGATCTTCAATGCAGTCACCTTGTTTTCTCCCTCAATGGCAAGAGGCACGGTATCCCATATGATTTCCACATTTTCGCAGGCAAACAGCTTTTCCTGAAGAATTTTATCCGCCCGGAGCTCATCTCTTCTGTGGATCACGTAAACCTTTTTACAGGTTCGGGCAAGAAGAATCGCATCTTCCACCGCTACATTTCCTCCTCCGATCACAGCAACTGTCTGATCCCGGAAAAAGGCTCCGTCGCAGGTGGCGCAGTAGGATACTCCCATTCCCCCAAGCTCCTGTTCCCCCGGAATATCCAGAGTTCTGTGAGCGGCTCCCATTGCAAGAATCAGAGTTTTTGCCCTGTATTCATTTTTACGGGTACGGATAATCTTAATTCCTTCCTCCAGCTCTATGGATATGACATTCTCTCTTACCGGAGTCAGTCCCAGTTTTTCCGCATGAGAAGCCATTGCTTCACCCAGATCCAGCCCGTTGATCCCGGGCATTCCCGGATAATTATCCACTTCATAAGTATCTACGATCTGACCGCCCTGAGCGAACTTTTTTTCCAGCCACAAGGTATTAAGCTGAGCCCTTGCCGCATAAATAGCTGCGCTGATCCCAGCCGGACCTGCTCCCAATATCGCTAAATCATATATTTCCGACATGATAGATTCCTCCGTTTCTCAGTTTTTTGCTGATTTTTTATCTGTCTTAACCTTTTTTCAGTGTAGCATACATTTGTATTTTTTCCAATAAAATAGTAAAAACACGCTTGCCAGGAGTATTTTTATGCCCGCATTTCTGCGCAGATACAAAAAAACCTTTTTAATCACTGCCTCATTGTTCCTTGTTCTTCTCTCCGGTATGGGAATCGGATATTTTTCCAGCCATGTCTGGTCTGAAAATGGAAAATTTGAAGCCTTCTGCAGGGAAATCTTTAAAAAAGAGGTTTCCGAAAACATACTGACTCTTCATTACTCTCTCGCCCATCCGGAAAAAGAAGGGATTACCCGCCCTGCGCCTGTTCTCGGCACTGTCAGCGCTGATATGTCCGATACATACAAAGCCTGTGAAAATCATCTGAACAAGTTAAAATCTTTTTCTGCATCCAGGCTTTCCCGCGAAAATCAGATTACTCTTGATATGCTTCTTTTGTATTTTCATACCCGGCTTTCGCTCAAAGGAAATGAGCTTCTGGAAGAAATGCTTTCCCCCAGTCTCGGAACACAGGCACAGCTTCCTGTTCTGCTTGCAGAATATGCTTTTTATGAAGATCAGGATATTGCAGATTATCTGAATCTTCTTTCTTCTGTCAAGCCATATTTTCAAAGTATCCTGGAATTTGAGAAGCAGAAATCACAGGCCGGATTTTTTATGAGCGATGCCACTCTGGACAGGATTCTCATGCAGTGCAAAGCATTTATAAAAGATCCTGATTCCAATTACATGCTGGAGGTTTTTGCCCGGAAGCTGGAAGATTACGGAAAGTTTTCCCCGGAAGATCAGAAAAAACTTCTGGATGCTCATGAAAAAATCCTGAAATCCCAGGTCATTCCTGCCTATCAGCTTCTTATCCAGGGACTGGAATCACTTCGAGGAACAGGAGTGTCAAGCCGGGGGCTTGCCCATTTTTCAGGCGGAAAAGAATATTATGAATATCTGCTGAAAAGTCAGGTTGGCTCCTATGCCTCTGTTGCTGACATAGAAAAAAGACTTTTATCACAGCTTTCCGCAGATTTTAAAGCAATGCAGCTTTTGCTTCGCAAAAATTCTGCTCTCATTGAAAAGCTTCAGCAAAA
>NZ_HF999062.1:7692-9033 GCF_000433815.1 Blautia sp. CAG:257 | reverse complement strand
AGAAGATTTCCCGGAACCACCGTCTGCTCCTTATGAGGTTCTCTATGTACATGAATCTATGGAGGATTACCTGAGTCCTGCCTTTTATCTGACGCCGCCATTAGATACCGGAACCCCTAACGTAATTTATATTAACCGTTCAGGCCGCCACTCCGGTCCGGAACTTGTTTCCACTCTTGCTCACGAAGGCTTTCCGGGACATCTTTATCAGACTACCTCTTTTGCCTCCTGTCAGCCGGAAGATATCCGTTATCTTATCTCCTGCGGCGGTTACGTAGAAGGATGGGCAACCTATGTGGAATCCTGCCTTCCCTCCTATGCGGATAATTTTATAAAGGACAGTGATGCAAAAAACCTTTCATCTCTGTACTGGCTGAACAGAAGCATTAATCTGTGCATCTATTCACTTCTGGATATCAGCATCCATGAGCATGGATGGAATCAGTCCCAGACAGCCCGGTTTTTACGTGTTTTTGGCATCCAGAAAACAGATGTTATCCAGGAAATCTATCAGTATATCGTGGAAACCCCTGCCAACTACCTGAAATATTACTGGGGATATCTGAATTTTCTTGATCTGAAAGAAATGCAGAAAGAAGAGCTTGGAGAGGCTTTTGATCTCAGGCTGTTTCATCAGAAAGTACTGGAAATCGGCCCTGTTCCCTTTCCGGTTCTGTATAAATATATGACACAGTAATTATGGGGGCCCAACGCCCCCATATATTTTTTATTCGTCTCTGTAATTTCTGAAGAAATCCTGCAGATGGCTCAAAGCTTTTGTCAGAGTCTCTGTCTCCTGCCTGTCCAGTCCTTTTAAAACCGACATTACCATTCGTTCATGGAACATCCGGTGATGATGATAGGCTTTTTCTCCCTTCTCCGAAAGGGAAACAAGAACAACCCGCCTGTCTTCTTCACTTCTGCCCCGATTGATATAGCCTTTTTTTACCAGATGATTTACAGCTATTGTCAGGGTTCCTACCGTAACGGAGAGATCCTTTGCTATTGCGGACATGCTCCTTGGATTCCGGATCCCCACAGCCTCTATTACATGCATATCATTTACAGAAATGTCCTTATATTCAGGAGTGATCAGAGCCCTCTCCTCAATGTCCATAATTTCATTAAACAAATTTACCAGAACATCATTTACCGTTTCAACAGAATTCATAGCTGCCTCCTTTCCCTGTATGTTTTCTTTATTATACCCCAAACCAGTCCCGGCACAAAGCACTTTTTTGAAGCTTCCGGCTTTCTCTGTAATTTTATTGTTCCTCCTTCTACTGCTGTCAGAAGGAGAGATAACCATACCATTTCTGTATGAAAAAGTAAATATCAACT
>NZ_HF999062.1:0-7629 GCF_000433815.1 Blautia sp. CAG:257 | reverse complement strand
TAGGGGTAAACAGCAACATTTCGGCTGCACTTGTCAAAAGTGCGCTCTTTTTGCTATAATAAATAAGAAAATCCACGAAATTAATATAAAGGAATCTGCCATGAAAAAAAATAAAAATATACCTCTCAATCTCAGAGAAAAAAGTAATTCCCGGATTGCCTTTTTCTGCTCTGTGACAGTTCTGGTCATTCTGGTTGTCCTTTTCCGCCAGCTTGACTACAATCTGATACAGAAGCCTGCAGAAACTGCAAAAAAAGAAGCTGCAATAAAAAAAGCAGAAGCAGAAAAAAAGGCCAATACTCCGGAAGTATCTACCGCCACTGTTATCGCTGTAGGAGACAATCTTTACCATGGAAGTCTGATAGAGTCCGGCCAGTATGAATCCGGAACATGGAATTACGAGCATATTTACGAGAACGTTAAGGATGAGATCCAGGCCGCAGATATAGCCATGATCGACCAGGAAACTGTATTTACCACAGATCACAGTGCGGTCAGCTCTTATCCTTCCTTTGCCACACCTACAGAAGTAGGCGACGCTCTGATCAAGGCCGGCTTTGACGTCATTGAATCAGCCACCAATCACATTGATGACTATGGTCCTGACTACATAGAACAGACTCTGGATTTCTGGAAGACCAACTATCCGGAAGTTCCTGTACTGGGTATCCATTCCAGTCAGGAAGATGCAGATACTGTAAAAACACTGGAGGTAAACGGGATTAAAATTGCTTTTCTTGACTACACCTACGGAACTAACAACGGAGATTATGTAGACGGAAAAGATTATATGATTGATATTTTTGAAAAAAGTGAAGTTGCTTCTATGATCCAGAAAGCAAAGGAAGACAGCGACTGCCTTATTTTTGTCGCTCACTGGGGAAAAGAAGATGAAACCATGCCTACCGAATATCAGAAGCAGTGGGCTGCCTTTCTGATGGAACAGGGGGTCGATGTTGTAATCGGCGGTCATCCTCATGTACTTCAGCCATATGGACGCATGTCTGACGATAACGGAAACGAAATGCTGATCTTTTATTCTCTTGGCAACTTTGTTTCCACTCAGCAGGAGCTTCCGGAGCTGCTGGAAGGCATGGCCGGTTTTACCATCCAGAAATCTGTGCTGAAAGGAAAAACCACTGTAGAAATTCTAGATGCCACTGTAAAGCCTATGGTTATGCACTATAATAAAGATGAGGGCGTCTTTAGCCCATATATGCTGGAAGACTACACCGAAGATCTGGCATCTCAGCACGGAGTGCGGGACATCATCGGTGATGAATTCACCCTGGATAATCTCCGAAAAAAATTCGATGAGATCATGTCCATGAATGTGGAGCCGTCCACCAGAACCAATCTTCTGGAGGTTTCCTTTGACTATGAACTGAACATGACGGATTCCAAAGGAAATTATGTAGAAGATACATGGTCTGTCAGCTCCGATCAGTATTATGAACAGCTTGGAAGTTCTGATAATACCTCTTCTGATGATACCGGCGAAGGTTCCGGGGACAATTCAGACGGAGGATCTGACAGCTATGATAACGGTTCCGGGGATTCCTCTGAAGGAACGGAAGATGATGGCTATGATGACGGTTCCGGAGATTACGACTCCGGCTATGAAGATGAGGAAGCTTAAACGTATATAAAAACTGCTGCAGATTTTGTTTGCCTGAAACAATTTCCACAGCAGTTTTTTATATGATTTTATTTTATATGACTCTATTTTATGCGATGAAAAAGAAGCTTCTCTGCATTCTGACCTGTAATGCGAATCACTTCCTCCTTTGAAATCCCTTTCAGTTCTCCAATAGCCCGGGCTACATAGGGCAGGTTCAGGGAACTGTTTCTTTTTCCTCTGTTGGGTTCAGGGCTTAAATACGGACTGTCTGTTTCTAGAACAAGCTGTTCAAGAGGGGCATATTCTACAACCTCTTTTAATTTTTTTGCATTTTTAAAAGTCACTACTCCGCCGATTCCAAGATATAATCCCATATTCAGGTACTGCTCAGCCATTTCCTTTCCATAGGAAAAACAATGGATGATTCCGCCGTACATACCCTCGTCCATATACTCCTTCACAATATCAAGAGTGTCCTTTGCAGCATCTCTGCTGTGGATCATAAACGGAAGCTTTTCTTCTCTGGCAATGTCCATCTGAGCGCGGAACATCTTTTTCTGGATCTCGTGCGCTGCCTCTTCCTTATGCCAGTAATAGTCCAGCCCGATCTCGCCAATGGCAAGAATCTTTTCTCTGCGGGAAAGCTCACGGATCTCATCTAATGTCTGCTCTGTCATTTTATCCGCATCATCCGGATGCACTCCCACTGCGCCGTAAACAAAGGGATACTTTTCTGTTAGAGCAATTGTGCGCCCAAGCTCCCCAACAGAGGCGCACACATTTACCACGGTGCCGATCCCATTCCCCTGAAGAGAGCTTAAAAGCCCGTCCCTGTCCGGCTCAAAAGCCTCATCGTCATAATGTGCATGTGTCTCAAAAATACTGTATGTTTTCATTCATCCTGTCCTTTTTCACAACACAGAAATTCGTCTCCCGGACGGATCACACCGCCGTGAATTACTTTTGTAAATACGCCCTCTCTTGGCATAATACAGTCTCCCATAGCCTGGAAAATCGCGCAGCCATGGTGGCATTTTTTGCCGATCTGTGTCATTTCCAAAATTACGTCATTACAGCGGAATCTTGTACCTACAGGCATAGCGGCAAAATCAAAGCCCTCTACTACAATATTTTCTCCAAAGGCGCCGTCTGTCACCTCAGCGCCTCTGGCACGGAAATCTTCAATCTTGTCAAACGAAAGAAGACTTACCTGTCTGCGCCACTTTCCGGCATGGGCATCCCCTTTGATTCCCCAGTCCTCAATAAATTCCGCTTCCTGTACACTGTGTTTCTGTGTGCCTTTCTCCTCACTGATACAAATTGCTATTACTTTTCCCATAATTCATTACCTTCTTTATTATTATGATTATCCCCTGTAAAATCTCTCCGGGCCCCTCAGTCTTCCCGACTTCTGTCCGGAAATGTTTTATTTTCGGGCGCAGTCAGACGCTTCTCCTGTAAGGATTTCGATTCCGTGCTCCAGAGAATCAATAATATATTCCAGACTTTCCCGTACTGCCTTTGGACTTCCGGGAAGATTGATGATAAGTGTTTTTTTGCGGATTCCTGCCGAAGCCCTGCTCAGCATTGCTCTCTTTGTAATAGTCATGCTGTAAGCACGCATAGCCTCCGGGATTCCCGGAACTCTTCGCTCTATAATATCCTCTGTCGCTTCCGGCATTACATCTCTCTCCGAAAAGCCTGTGCCGCCTGTAGTAAGGATCAGCTCCGCCAGCCCCTGATCCGCGATTTCTGCCATTTTATTTTTCAGCATTTCTCTGTCGTCAGGAAGAATATCCAGAGACACTACCTGATATCCTTCTCTTTCCAGAATTTCACGGATTGCCGGTCCGCTTAAATCTTCCCGCTCTCCCCGGTAACCGGAATCACTTGATGTTATGATTGCTGCCCGCTTCATATTTCACCCTCCTATCTGAGACATACAGAGCTTTTCTGTGTCGTCTGCCTGTGCCTTTTCCAAAAACTGATGTCCGTCCGGTTTCTGTTCCAGTGCCTCCAGAATTGCTTCTGTCAGTTCCTCATCTGTGCCGCCGTTTCTTATAATCTCTCTTAAATCCTTTCCTGCCGAATACTGAAGGCAGGTTTTCAGATATCCCTGAGAGGTCAGGCGGATCCGGTTACAGTCTTTACAGAACTTATGGCTGACTGCACTGATAAAGCCCAGTTTTCCTTCAAATCCTTGTGCTTCATAATATCTGGACGGCCCGTTTCCAAGAGGTTCTCCCTGATAAAGAGTCAGAGCCCCAAAGCGCTTTTCCAGAAGCTCTGTCAGTTCCTTTTCTGACATTCCCTTAAATTCCATACCGCAGCCAATAGGCATCATTTCAATAAAGCGCACATGAACCGGATATTTCCGGGCAAGCTCTGCAATCTCACAGAGATCCTGCCCCTCTATTCCCAGAGGAACACAATTGATCTTCACAGAAATACCCGGATAGCGCAGGGCCTCCTGAATCCCCTCCAAAGCTTCATTTAAAAGATCTCTTCTTGTGATCTTCTGAAAGCAGTCTCTGTTCAGAGTATCCAGACTGATATTCACTGCATCCAGCCCCGCCTCTGCAAGCTCCTTCATCTGCTCCTTTAAAAGAGTTCCATTAGTAGTCAGGGTTACCTTTTTAATTCCCGGAATCTCCTTGATCTGACGTACCAGCTCCGGCATCCTTACATGTACCAGCGGTTCTCCTCCGGTCAGCTTGATCCTGGTAATTCCAAGCTGTGCCATAACCCGGCTGATTCTTATGATTTCTTCCTCCCGAAGGATCTGACTTCGCTCCACCAGCTTGACGCCGTTTTCCGGCATACAGTAAATACAGCGGAGATTACAGCGGTCTGTCACCGAGATCCGAAGATAATCTATCGTTCTTCCACAACGGTCTATCATTTGTCCTCAAAACGGAAATCTCCGCTTTTTCCTCCTGTTTTTTCTACAAGATGGATCTCCGACATTACCATATGCTTGTCAATAGCCTTGCACATGTCGTAAATTGTCAGAAGCGCTGTCTGTACGCCTGTCAGAGCCTCCATCTCCACCCCGGTTTTGCCCTCTGTCTTTACCGTACAGTAAGCATGGATCCGGCTGTTTTCCTGATCCAGTTCAAAATCAACTGCACACTTCTGGATTGGCAGCGGATGGCACATGGGAATCAGAGAAGAAGTCTGCTTCACCCCCATGATCCCTGCTACTCTGGCTACGCCGAGAACATCGCCTTTTTTTACATTTCCTCCTGTAACCGCCGCCATGATTTCTGCTCCCACAGAAATATAGCCTGTGGCTACAGCTGTCCGAAAAGTGGGCTCCTTACCGGAAACATCCACCATCACTGCATTTCCTTTATGATCAAAATGGCTGAATTCCTTCCCCATCAATACAACCTCCTTATACTCCCTCTAGTATAGAAAATTTAGAGAGGTACGTCAAGCAGAGCAGCATAGTATAAAACTGTAAATTTATGTTTGGCTGTCAGCCACTTTCAGATACAGAAAAAAGGCAGAATCATAATGCCTTGCAATGTTTACCAGGAAACACAACACATGATCTGCCTTTTCTCATATTCATCGTCTGCGGGTAACAAAAAATAAAAATTCTTTCCTCCGCAAACATAAATTTCTACTCTTAATAAAGTTCCGTTTTATCAGCAGATTTCTGCTCCTGCCGGCATGTTTTTCTCCGGTGTCATAAGGGCAAGATTGCCTTCTGCATCCTCTGCACAGAGGATCATTCCCTCACTCATAACTCCTGCAAGCTTCGCAGGCTTCAGGTTGGTAACTACCATAACCTTTTTGCCTACCATTTCCTCAGGGGTGTAATGGGCTTTGATTCCGGATACGATCTGGCGAACCTGACTTCCGATCTTTACCTGAGAGCAAAGAAGCTTTTTGGATTTTTTTACTGCCTCACAGGCAATAATCTCGCCAACCTGGAACTGCAGCTTCTCAAAATCCTCAAATGTGATCTCTGCTTTTGGCTCAAGATCAATTCCAGGCTCCTCTTCCTTTTCTTCCTGTACAGGCGGATGGAGCTCTTCTACCTTTGCCATTACCTCTTTAAGATCAAGACGGGCAAACAGAATTTCCGGTTTTTCTACAACCTTATTGCCGGACGGATACAAGCCAAAAGTATCCAGTGATTCAAAACTGCGTTTTTCAGCATTAAGCTGTGCCAGAATACGCTCTGTTGTCTCCGGCATAAATGCCTCCAGAAGAGCTGCTCCTATGGTGATTCCCTCTACAAGATTATAGAGCACAGTTGCAAGACGGTCCTGCTTGTCCTCTTCCTTTGCAAGAGCCCACGGCATTGTCTCGTCAATGTATTTGTTCAGGCGTTTAAAGAGACTGAATACCTCTGTCATGGCGTCTGCCACACGGAGCTTCTCCATCTTGGCTGCAACCTTGCCCGGCGCTGCCAGTACAAAAGCTTTCATATCCTCATCAACAGGCTCTGTTACATTTTTGTTTTCCACTACGCCGCCGAAATATTTGTTGGACATGGAAATGGTGCGGTTTACAAGATTTCCAAGAGTATTGGCAAGCTCAGAGTTCAGACGCTCCACCATCAGCTCCCAGGTGATCACGCCGTCGTTCTCAAACGGCATCTCATGAAGCACAAAGTAACGAACTGCATCTACTCCAAAGAAATCCACAAGCTCGTCTGCATAAAGCACATTTCCCTTGGATTTACTCATTTTTCCATCGCCCTGTAACAGCCACGGATGACCGAATACCTGCTTGGGAAGCGGAAGATCCAGTGACATCAGGAAGATCGGCCAGTAAATTGTATGGAAACGGATAATATCCTTACCGATCAGATGAAGATCTGCCGGCCACAGCTTACCGAACTGCTCTGTGCTGTCTCCGTCGCAGTCATATCCGATTCCTGTGATATAGTTTGTAAGAGCGTCAAGCCATACATAAACAACATGCTTCGGATCAAAGTCTACCGGAATTCCCCATTTAAAGGAAGTTCTGGAAACACAGAGATCCTGAAGTCCCGGAAGAAGGAAATTGTTCATCATCTCGTTTTTACGGGACTCCGGCTGGATAAACTCAGGATGTGTCTTGATGTGCTCAATAAGGCGGTCTGCATATTTACTCATTTTGAAGAAATATGCCTCTTCCTTAGCCGGAACACAGGGACGTCCGCAGTCAGGACATTTGCCGTCTACAAGCTGGCTCTCTGTAAAAAAGGACTCACAGGGAGTACAGTACATTCCCTCATAATGTCCCTTGTAAATATCGCCCTTTGCATACATTTTTTTGAAGATCTTCTGAACCTGTTTCTCGTGGTCTTCGTCTGTAGTACGAATGAACTTGTCATAGGAAGTATTCATCAGATCCCAGATATTTTTGATCTCGCCGGATACATTATCAACAAATTCCTTAGGTGTAATGCCTGCTTCTTCTGCTTTCAGCTCGATTTTCTGGCCATGCTCATCTGTTCCTGTCTGGAAAAATACATCATATCCTTCCAGTCTTTTGTAGCGTGCAATGGCATCTGCCAGAACAGCCTCGTAGGTATTTCCGATATGAGGCTTACCGGAAGTATAAGCGATAGCTGTTGTAATATAATACTTCTGCTTTTCCATTATAAAAAATCCTCCTGGGGTATTTTGTAAATGATAAACTGCCGTCTCTGTCAGGCAGACATGCCAATGCCTGACAGGTACGAATCGCTCTTTAAATACTAGCATATTTATAAGGATTTAGCAAATTACATTTTTATGATTTCAGCAGAAAACAGCCCCAAAATACATGCTTTACCAAAGATAAAACATTGTTTATCCGAACCTTTTACTGCTGTCCGGCAGCTGACCTGTCAATTTCCATGATTTCCTCTACAGACATTTCTGTCATGTCTGCAATTTCCTCATAAGAAAACTGGTTTTTGGCCAGTATTTTCAGGATAAGCTTTCTAATGCCATCCTGGCGTCCTTCCTGCCACCCTTCCTGACGCCCTTCCTGACGCCCTTCTTCCTTAAGATCCTCAAGAG
>NZ_HF999061.1:57288-69745 GCF_000433815.1 Blautia sp. CAG:257 | reverse complement strand
CATAACAAGATTGTGATTTTGATTACATCGTATAAAAAGAATTGAATACTTCCACCTAAACGACTGTTAATGTCTAGCCCCAGCAATGATAGTCCATTACCAATTAAGCCATTCAACCATTTCATACCTAATATTTGGTCCTGGAAAAATAGCCATATTGAATTTACTGCTTCCAATAAAGTCCCTCCTTCACATGACATATCAATTTTTTTTGATGTGATAGAGTTTTATAAAAGCCACCTTTCGATGACCTTTATTTGCAACAATTTGATTGATTTTCAGTATTTGGTGTTGTCAACTCTAACAGTCGTTTAGACGCATATTCACTTCCGCTTTTACTCAGGCTGTAATGCGTCCATTTTCCCTCTTGTCTTGCATTAACAATACCGGAGTCGCAAAGTATTTTCATGTGGTATGATAAAGCCGATTGTCCTATGTTCATCTTTTCAATCAGAACACACGCACATTTTTCCCCACTCTTTAAATAATCTAAAATCGTAAGTCTTTTTGTATCGCAAAGAGCCTTAAAAATTTTTGCGTCTTTAGAAAAATCAGTCATTATCATCACTCCTCACATCAAATTATTTTGATGTACATATCATAAACCTCATAATTCAGTTTGTCAATATATTATATCAAAATATTTTGATGTATTTTGCTTTTTCTCCTGATTATCCTATATAAAAAACTTTCTTTTGCATTGCTTACCTAAAACAAAACAGGCAGGGATTTTCCCCTACCTGCTTCGCTTATTTTTATCATTTTGTCTGTTGTCAGTCAACAATGGTAATGCTTTCGATCACCGGCTGTTCTTCCGGTTTGATGGTTCCGTTGTCATCTGTGGGTTTCGCATCCTTACAGATTGCATCCACAACGTCCATTCCCTCTGTTACATGGCCAAAGCCTGCATAATCTCCGTCCAGGAAGGTGCTGTCCTCATGCACGATAAAGAACTGAGAGCTTGCACTGTCCGGATCCATAGCTCTTGCCATGGAAATTACGCCTCTTGTATGAGAAATATTATTTTCCACACCATTATTGGAAAATTCGCCTTTGATGTTTTCATCAGAGCCGCCGGTTCCATTTCCCAGAGGATCCCCTCCCTGAACCATAAAGCCGTCCATAATACGGTGGAAGGTCAGTCCGTCATAAAAGCCCTCCTGAGCCAGTTTTACAAAATTGGTCACTGTGACAGGAGCGGTATCTGCATCCAGCTCTACCTGGATCTCGCCGTAATCCTTCACATTGATCTGCGCATGATGGATTCCTGTCAGCTCTTTACTGGTATCAAGAACTGCCTCTTTTGTATCCTTTGCATCGGAAGCATCCTCTTTATCAGAAGCTTCCTCACCTGTACCGTCGCTGAATCCCGCTTTTTCTGCCATCTCGTCACTGACTGTCTTCTCGCTGCCGCTCTCTGTCTTTGTATCTTCTGTTTTCTGTCCGCATCCTGTCATCATGCCTGCTGTAAGGACTACTGCACAAAGTACTGCCAGAGTTTTATGTTTCATTTTTTATTTTCCTCCTGATTCTGCTGTTTACTGACAAAAATCCTCCCTGGGGACTTCTGTCATATGATGTTCATATGCCGGAGTCTCTCTTTCCCTTTTTCCTTACCGGATTCTGTCCGGGAAACCAACTTTTCTCTGAACCTTGCGCAGAGTTTTTGTTGCAAAATAATTAGCCTTTTCTGCGTTTTCTTTGATAATGGAATCAATGTACGCCTTATCCTTAGAAAGACGGGCAAACTCATCCTGAAGAGGTTTGAGAGCAGAAATAACAGACTCTGCAACCGCCGGTTTCAGCTCACCGTAGCCTTTTCCCTCAAATTCCCTCACTGCCTCATCCGGAGTTTTTCCTGTGCAGGCACAGTAAATCTCAATGAGGTTCTTTACGCCCGGCTGCTCGTCTCTGTAGCTTACACAGCCCTCGGAATCTGTTACCGCGCGCTTAAATTTACGCATAATGGTATCCGGGTCATCCATAAGATAAATGCTGGCATTGGGATTTTCGTCAGATTTGGACATTTTTCTGGTGGGATCCTGAAGGCTCATGATCTTTGCTCCCACCTTGCCAACATATGCTTCCGGAACAGTAAACACATCTCCGTAAATGTTATTGAAACGCTCTGCAATATTTCTGGTAAGCTCCAGATGCTGCATCTGGTCAATTCCAACCGGAACCACGTCTGTCTGATACAGGAGGATATCTGCTGCCATCAGAACTGGATAAGTAAACAGACCTGCATTGATATTATCCGCATGCTTTGCAGATTTATCCTTAAACTGAGTCATACGGTTCAGCTCTCCCATGTAGGTAAAGCAGTTTAAGATCCAGGCCAGTTCAGCATGTCCGGAAACATGGGACTGATAGTAAATGCAGTTTTTCTTCGGATCAAGGCCTGCTGCAATATAAAGAGTCAGAAGATTGCGGGCGCTTTTGCGAAGCTCTGCCGGATTCTGACGGACAGTAATAGAATGAAGGTCTACCACACTGTAAAAGCACTCATATTCATCACTTAAAGTCAGCCAGTTTTTCAGAGCGCCAAGATAATTTCCCAGGGTGAGATTTCCTGTTGCCTGCATTCCGCTGAATAAAACTTTTTTGTCATTTATCATAATCTATACCTCTCTTACTGACGCATTTTGGAAAGTATTCAGGTTCTTTCCTTTATGCACTTCTGAATTGTATATTAGTTTATCATTCTGTAGAAATAAAGTCAATTACTTGTCACCTGGAACCTTATCTGTTAAAATAGTCACAGGTCACTATTCCGAGACATACAGGGCAAAATGCCATCACCGAAGGTGATTAAGAAATATAAAAATTCAGGAGGAAAAAACATGAAAAAAATTGCAAGCTTTACCATAGACCATATTAAGCTTCAGCCGGGAATCTATGTTTCCAGAAAAGACTATCTGGGCGATCAGGTGATCACCACTTTTGATATTCGTATGACTTCTCCCAACGAGGAACCTGTTATGAATACTGCAGAGCTTCATGCCATGGAACATCTGGCAGCTACTTTTCTCCGAAATCATACAGAATTCGGACCAAAAGTTATTTACTGGGGTCCAATGGGCTGCCGTACCGGAAACTATCTTCTGCTGGCAGGAGATTATGAATCAAAGGATATTGTGGGACTGATGACAGAAATGTTTGAATTTATCTGCGATTTTGAGGGAGAAATCCCGGGCGCTTCTGCAAAGGACTGCGGAAACTATCTGGATATGAACCTGAACATGGCAAAATATCTGGCGGATAAATATTTAAAAGAAGTTCTTTACGATATCAAAGAGGAACGGCTGGTTTATCCGGAATAAATTGAAGTAACTGTATTTTTCAAGGCCGGTTTGTACAACAAACTGGTCTTCTCAGGAATAACAATATTTAAAAACCAGAGCCTTTTCTGTTTCAAATAGAAAATATGCTCTGGTTTTTCTTCGCTTTTGTTTTTACTGAACCGGCGCAGCAGTTCCCTCTGCTGCAGGAGCAGCTCCTGCCGGAGCCTCAGTAGTCACATACTGGGCGCTGACATAACCCTTCTGTCCGTTAAGATCTACCTCGATCCACTGTCCGTCTTCACTGACACCTGTGCCGGTAAGCTGATCTCCTACCTTGGTACTCTTAATAACATTTGTCTGATCTGTTGTTACACAGTCTGTACGGATATTCGCCTCATTGTTTGCATAATATGTAGCGTTTTTCTGTATGATCTTGACACCGCTTGCTGTCTGAGAAGTCTGAGGTACCGGGGTTGCTGTCACAACCGGGGTTGGTGTTGCTGCCGGTGTAGGCGTTGCAGTCGGGGTTGGTGTTGCCTTTATCACAGTCACGGTAGAGTCCTCTCCTCCTGTACTGTATCCGCAGCCGGATGCAATAAGAGTAAGACCTGCCAGTGCAATCAGTAATCTGGATTTCTTCATAAGAATTTTCCTCCTTTATAGCATACCACCATGATACCCCATTCCGGGTGGATTATGCAAGCCTTTTTTGCTTTTGACCTCAGAAACGGAAATCTCTTTTTCCCTGTTCAATCTCTTTGAGATTCCTTGCGCAGATCTCTCTTGTTTTTTCTCTTTCTACCTTCTGAAGCTCTCTCTCGATCACCTTCAGGCCTTTCTCTCTTGTATCCGGGGAAGCATAGTCTTCCAGGTATTCTTTCAGAGTCATCAGGGCATTGGGGTGACAGCAGTTGGCGATCTGACCGCTCTTTACAAGGGACATGAAACGGTCTCCGGTGCGGCCTTCCCGGTAACAGGCTGTACAGAAGCTTGGAATATATCCCAGTTCCAGAAGCCAGTTGACGATCTCATCCAGAGTTCTTCTGTCGCTCAGATCAAACTGTGCGGAATTATCCTCCTCTGCCTCTTCCTCTGCATAGCCTCCCACAGAGGTTCTGGAGCCTCCGCTGATCTGGGAAATACCAAGATCCAATACCTTTTCTCTGCACTTCTGAGACTCTCTGGTGGAGATGATCATTCCTGTATAAGGCACTGCAATACGGATCACAGCTACGATCTTCTGGAAAATCTCATCCGGAACTGCATTGGTAAAATCTTTTGTGTCAATATCATCAGCCGGACAGATTCTTGGAACGCTGATGGTATGAGGGCCTACTCCAAATCTTGCTTCCAGATGCTCTGCGTGCATCAGGATTCCCACAAAGTCATAACGGTAGGTTTCCAGTCCAAAAAGCACTCCGCAGCCAACATCGTCTATTCCGGCTTCCATGGCCCGGTCCATGGCCTCTGTGTGATATGCATAATCACTTTTCGGTCCTGTGGGGTGAAGAGCCTCATAGCTTTCTTTATTATAAGTTTCCTGGAAAAGAATATAGGTTCCGATTCCCGCTTCTTTCAGCTTCCTGTAATTTTCTACTGTCGTTGCTGCAATGTTTACATTCACACGGCGGATGGCTCCGTTTTTGTGTTTGATGCTGTAAATGGTTTTGATACTTTCCAGAACGTATTCAATGGGATTGTTTTTTGGATCCTCTCCTGTCTCCAGAGCAAGACGCTTATGTCCCATGTCCTGAAGGGCGATTACCTCCTGGCGGATCTCCTCCTGAGTCAGTTTTTTACGGCGGATGTGTTTGTTCTTTGCATGATAAGGACAGTAAACACAGCCGTTGATACAATAATTAGAAAGGTAAAGAGGCGCAAACATAACAATTCTGTTTCCATAAAATTTCTGTTTGATCTCCTTTGCCACATGATACATTTTATCCACCAGCACCGGATCATCACATTCCAGAAGAAGCGCTGCTTCTCTGTGACTTAATCCCTTACAGTCTCTTGCTCTCTCGATCAGCCCTTCGATCAGCTCCGTATTATTTTTATTTGCTCTGGCATATTCCAGAGAATCCAGAATCTCCTGATGATCAATAAATTCTGTTGCCTTTGTTGATTTCGGATTATACATAAGTCCTCCTTCTGCTGCCCTGAAGCAGCCTGTCCTTTTATTTTTTATAATCTCCACGGTCTGTTACAATACAACAGCCGATTGTCTCCATTCTCTTTTTTAACTGTTCCACACACTCTGCGGCCTCGTCACCTGTGGAAATTTTTCCGTCATAAAGCATATATTTTTTTCTCACAGAAAGAGGTGACAGATTGGGCATGACTACGTTTGCTCCGGAAAGTATCCCAAGCTCTCTTCCGTCAGGGGCAATGGTGCCAAGAGCAGTGGTTGCCGGAAGAAGAGCCCGGGGCAGCATCAGCCGCACAAGAGCCAGGTAAAAAAGCGTATCCTCAAGGGTTCCGTCCTCTCTGCTCCGAAAAGGAGTATTCTTATGAGAAATAAAAGGTCCGATACCCACCATTTCCGGATCCAGCTCTTTTAGAAACAGAAAATCCTCTGCCAGGGTCTCTGCCGTCTGTCCCGGAGACCCCACCATAAATCCTGCTCCTGTCTGAAACCCCAGCTTTTTAAGCGTTCTGAGACAGTCCTTCCTGTGCTGAAGAGATAAAGGTTCCGGATGCAGAATCCGGTAATGCGTCTCGTCTGCAGTTTCATGACGAAGAAGATAACGGTCTGCTCCGGCCTTCCGGAATGCTCTGTACTCTTCCTCCGTTCGTTCCCCCACGGAAAGTGTCAGGGCACAGTCCGGATATTGTTTTTTGATATGACGTACCAGCCCGGCCAGCCTTTCCCCTGTAAAATATCCGTCCTCGCCTCCCTGAAGTACAAAGGTACGAAATCCCAGCTCATAACCCTGTTGGCAGCAGGAAAGGATATCCTCTTCTGTCAGACGGTAGCGCTGGGCGGCATGATTGCTCCTTCTTAAACCGCAGTAGTAACAGTCGTTTCTGCAGTAGCTTGTAAATTCGATCAGACCTCTTATATAAACCTGATTTCCATATATTTTCTGCCGCACACCCCTTGCCAGCCTCCGGGCATAAAGATCTGTCTCTGTATTTCTGTTGGATAGCAGTGTCAAAAATTCTTCCCTGGTCAGTTCCTGTGTATGGTGCAGCTTGTCGATCAGCTCTTTCATAGCTCTTTCTCCGGCATTTTTGAGTACACGGTTTTGCTGGTAATGCCTTCCAGCATTCCAAGCTTTCCGGACAGCGCGCTGATCTTTTCCTGAGGAGCATCCAGTATCACACTGATCACAGACACTCCCTTCGGACGATAGGGCACTCCCATTCTTCCTACTATATATTCTCCATATTCATGGAGCAGCCGATTCAGTTCCCCGCTTTTGGAACGGTCTTCCACAATAATGGCGATCACTGCAATTCTTGTATCCATAAAACATCTCCCTTCCTGCCTGTTTCCGCCAGATACAGGCTGTCATATTTCCCATGCATCCGTTCCCAGCCTGATAAAAAATAAAACGGTGTCCTTCTGGACACCGGAACATATACAGAAAGACCGCAGTTTCTGACTGCAGCCGTATCTCGCTGTTTTTTACATTCTCTGACGCCCATTCTTCTCAGGCTTTCCTTAAAAGTCCGGTACTGTTTCAGCATACCATATCTTTTCGTCAAAAACAACTAATTTTTCTGTAAATTCTCGTTTTTATCGTCATTATGTATAAGTCCTGTCACAATTCTCCCACGATTATTCTGTGGAACACCTGATGAATCGGACTCCGGAAAATACTGTTTTTACAAAGTGTCAGCCCCTTCTGCGCTGCATGTCCCGGCATTTTAGATCTATATGTCAGAACGCCTGGCAGAATCTTATCTGTAAAACGTTTCCGGTATTCTGTATTTCTTTATAAAATTCCCGGATTTTATACTATACTCGGCACACAATTTCTATTATAATGAAAAAAACGTTACTTCATACAGTAACAGGAACAACACCTGAAGTTTCAGCGCCGTTCTGAAATGATCAGGAATCTATCTACAACATCGGAGGAAAAATTATGGATTCTGCATTATATGCCAATTACCTGGCTATCCTGCATCATGAACTGGTTCCTGCTCTCGGATGTACGGAGCCTATTGCCATTGCCTATGCTGCAGCCAAAGCACGGCAGATTCTGGGAGAATTTCCGGATTCCGTTGAAATGCATTTAAGCGGAAACATTATAAAAAATGTAAAAGGAGTCACGGTTCCCAATTCCGGAGGATTGAAAGGAATTGATATTGCAGCGCTTCTTGGAATTACAGGAGGCAATGCCGATAAAGCCCTTGAAGTTCTTGAAGGCATCCGTCCGGAACACATCAGACAGGCTCAGGAGCTGGCTGAAAAACACCTCTGTTCCTGTACGCTTGCAGAAGGAGTTGCCAATCTCTATATCTGTGCAAAAGTAAACAAGGGCAGCCACTATGCGGAAGTGACCATTGTTGACCAGCACACCAACATCACCAGAATCGTCAAAGACGGACAGGTTCTTTTTTCCGGAGAAACCGCAGAGAAAAAGCCGGAAGAACCTCCTGTTGACAAATCAAAGCTTACGGTAAAAGATATTCTGGATTTTGCGGATCAGGTAAAGATTGAAGATGTCCGGGAGCTTCTGGAGCGTCAGATCCGTTTAAACACAGCGATTTCCCAGGAAGGCCTGGACAATAATTACGGGGCGCAGATCGGCAAAACACTGATGCATGTATGGGGAAAAGGAATTACTACCAGAGCCTGCGCAAGAGCTGCCGCCGGAAGCGATGCCCGCATGGGCGGCTGTTCCATGCCGGTTGTGATCAATTCAGGAAGCGGCAATCAGGGCATGACAGTTTCTCTTCCTGTTATCACCTACGCGGAGGAATGGGAAGTTTCCAGAGCAAAGCTTTATCGTTCCCTTGTTGTCAGTAACCTGGTTGCCATCCATCAGAAATATTATATTGGAAGTCTTTCCGCATACTGCGGAGCTGTCAGCGCTGCCTGCGGAGCCGGAGCTGGAATCACTTACATGTACGGCGGAACCTATCAGCAGGTTTCCCTGACTATTATCAACACGCTGGGAAATGTAGGCGGAATCGTATGCGATGGCGCAAAACCGTCCTGCGCTGCAAAAATCGCTTCTTCTGTTGACGCAGCCCTAATGGCTTTTCACATGAGTATTCAGAATAAAAGCTTCCTTCCGGGTGAGGGAATCATCCGGGGTGATGTGGAAGAAACCATAAAGAGCATGGGCTATATCGGCCGCGTGGGAATGAGAGCCACTGATACGGAAATACTGAACATTATGATCGACCGCGTAAATGTAGATCAGGACTGCTGATCCTTACTCTATGCCGTTTTTTTACCTAAAAGGAGGATTTTTATATTTATGAAAAAAAAAACAGTTTTTTTACCAGCCTGCCCTTTAAGCTTCTAGTAGGCGTTGTTCTTGGCATTGTTTCCGGAATTATCCTGAACGCCACAGACGGCTCCGGCATCACTGCCGGCATTCTGAATGTGGTGGTCACTCTGAAATACGTGCTTGGACAACTGATCAATTTCTGTGTGCCTCTGATCATTATTGGTTTTATTGCACCGTCTATTACCAAGCTGGGCAACAGCGCTTCCCGGATGCTTGGCGTTGCCATTGTGATCGCCTACGTCTCTTCCATTGGCGCGGCCTTTATGTCTACAGCAGCCGGATATGCAATGATTCCTCATTTATCCATTGCCACTGACGTAGAAGGGCTGAAACAGCTTCCGGAAGTAATTTTTGAACTGGAGATCCCGCAGATCATGTCTGTTATGAGCGCCCTGGTCTTTTCCATTATGATCGGACTTGCCGCAGCCTGGAACAAATCAAAAATGATCACAGGGGTTCTTGAAGAATTTCAGGCAATTGTTCTTTCTATTGTTTCCAAAGTGATCATTCCGGTTCTTCCCTTCTTTATTGCCCTGACCTTCTGCAGTCTGGCATATGAGGGTTCTATCACAAAACAGCTTCCTGTATTCCTTCAGGTAATTGTGATCGTGCTGATCGGACATTTTATCTGGATGGCTCTGCTTTATGTTCTTGCAGGGATCTATTCACATGAAAATCCCATGGATGTGGTACGTTACTACGGTCCTGCTTATCTGACCGCAGTTGGAACCATGTCCTCAGCAGCTACCCTTGCCGTTGCTCTTCAATGTGCAGGGAAGGCAAAGCCGCTTCGGAAGGATATGGTACAGTTTGGTATTCCGCTTTTTGCAAATATCCATCTTTGCGGTTCTGTTCTCACAGAGGTATTTTTCTGTATGACGATTTCCAGAATCCTGTACGGCTCTCTTCCCTCTGTTGGCACCATGATCCTTTTCTGTCTTCTTCTGGGCGTATTTGCCATCGGTGCTCCCGGTGTCCCCGGAGGAACGGTTATGGCATCCCTTGGTATCATCACCGGCGTGCTTGGATTTAATGAAACCGGCACTGCCCTGATGCTTACTATTTTTGCTCTTCAGGACAGCTTTGGCACTGCCTGCAACGTAACAGGTGACGGTGCGCTAACACTTTTCCTGACCGGCTACGCCAAACGCCATCACATTCAGGAACAGAACATTCACGTTGATCTCTGATCTTTACTGGCAGACAAAAACTGCAGAAGTCCGTTTCTTTTCTGAAACGGAACTCTCTGCAGTTTTTATTATTCCTGCTGTATTTTCCTGTAAACCGTTTGTTCTCTTTTGTGTAAAACAGCTTCTTGGTTAATTTTTGGTTTCAAAGCATTCCTTTTCCACTGATCTACGGATTTTATAGAAAAGCCTGATTTTTTATTTTTCTGCTTTCAGGGTATTCTTTCCTCTTGGAATAAAGGTTCCCAGTTTTTCTTCTTTCAGTTTTCCATCCTGCACTGCATGATGACCTCTCAGGAATACGTCGTCAATGGCACAGTGAAGAGCAAAGCCTTCAAAGGGATTATTATCCGTATTGTATGCATGAGTTTTAGCCGAGATCACACTTTCTTTTTCCGGATCCAGAACAACAATATCCGCATCACTGCCCTCCCGGATCACGCCTTTTTTCGGATATACCCCATAGAGCTTTGCGGGATTTTCACATAAAAATCTGCACATCTGGGCTTCCGTGATCTTTCCGGTACGGACACCGTAGGTATAAAGCAGCGTTCCCCTGGTCTGTACTCCCGGAAGTCCGCCGGGTATCTTTGTAAAGTCATCCCTGCCCAAAGCCTTCTGATCCAGGGTAAAGCTGCACTGATCTGTGGCAACGGTCTGGATATCCTCTTTTTTCAGTGCATCCCAGAGACAGTCCTGATCCTCTTTTTTACGGATGGGAGGCGCGCACACATAAACAGCTCCACCGAAATCCGGTTTTGAATAAGCGCTGTCATCCAAAAGAAGGTACTGAGGACAGGTTTCCGCATAAACAGTCTGCCCTTCCCTTCTGGCTTTCATAATCTCTTCATAGGCTTTGCGGTTGGTCAGATGAACAACCATAACAGGCGCGTCTGCTTCTTTTGCGATCACAAGAAGTCTGTGGACAGCTTCAGCCTCCATGGTATCCGGACGCACAAGAGGATGATTTTCCGGGCCTGTTCTTCCCTGCTTTTTCGCTTCAGAAATCAGCGCATCGATCACTCCGGCATTCTCACAATGAACTCCGGCAAAGCAGCCGCACTCTCCCAGCTTTTTCAGGATCTTATAAAGGTCACAGTCATTTACTATCATAGCCGGATAGGTCATATAAAGCTTAAAGCTTGTAATTCCTTCATCAATCATATCCTGAATTTCTTTTTCCGTCTGCTCATTCCATTCTACAACAGACATATGGAAAGAATAATCGCAGGAACATTTTCCGTCTGCCTTTCCATGCCATTTCTCCAGACCTTCCTTCAGCGTATGACCGCCCTTGTCCTGAGAGGCATAGTCAATGACCAGAGTGGTTCCTCCCAGAATCGCAGCCTTTGTTCCTGTCTCAAAATCATCAGCAGTTACTGTTCCCGCAACCTCAAGATCAAAATGGGTATGCCCGTCAATAAACCCCGGGAAAAGCAGTTTTCCGGACACATCCATAACCTCTGCATCCTCTGCGGATAAATTTTCTCCTACCCTGACAATTTTTTCTCCGTCTATAAGAACATCCTGGCTGATCATGCCGGAACCTGATACTACTGTACCGTTTTTTAGTAAATATTTCATAATTTGTCACCCCCGATTTCTATTTCTTTTATTCAATATACCATTATTTTTTCTCTCCTTCAACTGTTTCTGTGCAGGTTACTCAAAACTTCTTGAGGCTTACACAATTTTTTTCGCAAAAAAACTTTTTATTTATATCCTATTATGTTAATATAAAAGAAAAAAGCAACAACGGAGGAGGTAAACTATGGGACGGCTTACTGTACTGAAACAGATTGCTCACGATATTGCCTGTCAGTTCGGCCCTGACTGCGAAGTAGTCATTCATGATCTGAAAACAAAGGATCCGGAAAATTCTATCGTGTATATTGAAAACGGACATGTGACAAACAGAGGGATCGGAGACGGACCTTCCAATGCGGTTTTTGATGTGATCCGGCATAATAATAACAAGACACAGGATGAGCCCCAGGATCACGCCGGATATCTGATGAAAACTTCTGACGGCAAAATTCTGAAGTGCAGCACCTCTTATATACGTGATGATGACGGCAGTCTCCATTATGTTTTTGGGATCAACTATGATATTTCCAGACTGACCATGATCGAAAGCGCAGTTCATGATCTGGTCACTCCTGTCAACACAGAAGAAAAGCCAAAAGAAATTACCCATAATGTCAATGATCTTCTGGATCATCTGATTGAAGAATCTGTTGCTCTGGTAGGCAAACCGGTGGCTCTTATGAATAAGGAAGACAAGGTAACTGCAATTCAGTTCCTGAATGACTCCGGGGCATTTCTGATCACCAAGTCAGGAGACAAGGTCGCAAATTATTTTGGCATTTCCAAATACACCCTGTACAGCTATATTGATGTCAATAAATAATCTCCCGGCTGGCGCAGCGCTTCACCTGTCTGCATTTTCATGTTATTTTAAGCAAAAAAATCTCATACATCAGCCGGGCATTTTCTCTGCCGCAAAACGCTGAAT
>NZ_HF999061.1:32267-57221 GCF_000433815.1 Blautia sp. CAG:257 | reverse complement strand
GATCATTCTTCTGATCACATCAATGGTTTCCTTGATGCCATAGTTTGCGCTGTTGATGCACAGATCATAATTTTCCGGTTTTCCCCATTTCTCACCGGTATAAAACTGATAATATTTTCTGTGCTGTCTGTCCATTTTTTTCAGGAACCTCACTGCCTGCTTCAGATTCATGTTTCTGACAGCCATAATATGTTCCACACGAACCGAAAACGGAGCACTGATAAACAAACTGATATGAGGGATATGATTGTTTTTCAGGATCATATCTGCGCAGCGTCCCATAATAATACAGTCTTCTGTTTTTGCCAGATTACAGATGAGATCGCTCATATTAAAAAATACTGCATCCTGTTTTGGAAGGCCGTGATAACGGTTAAACTCCCGGAATCTGGTTTTCAGGCTTCCGCCGCTTTTTTTCGTATATTTGTTAAAATCAACAAAGTTTTCCGCGTCATTGACTGCATCCTTATCTGCCTCCAGACGCTTCATAACCTGGTCAAAGATTTCCACGTCATAATAATTGATCTTAAGATTGTCCGCCAGTTCAAAACCGATGTCATTTCCTGCGCTTCCCTGAGTACGGCTGATGCAGATCACAAGATGGTCATTTTCTGACAGCTTTTCTCTTTTTGCCGCCAGATTCAGACGCACTCTCTCATCATCCAGGATATCCACCTTGCCGAATACGTCCGGCAGCTTCTCGATCTCCATAAGGATCTCATTATATTCTTTCATCATCCTGGATTTTTCTTCTTTGTTTTTAATGGTGCGGGCCATGTTGCTGATAAGAGCAAGCTCACTTCTCAGAAGATGTCCGTCCGGCTTTGTATACATCAGCATGCTTAAAGTCCGGACTGTTCTCTCTCTTCCTTCTGTAAAGGTTCGGCCAAGAGAAGATCCTACACATTCATAAACTGCTCCGTCCAGATCGTAAATCCGGTTGGCAAGCTCTGTATATTTTTTCTGATTGTCTTCCATATCTGTCCGCCCTCCTTACAAAAAGAATACAAAAGTATCTATGATAAATACAGGTACAAGGAACGCCAGGGAACAGAGCATATATCCGAAGAAAGAAGGCATATTCACACCGTTCTCATCAGAAATGGACTTCACCATAAAGTTCGGCGCATTTCCGATGTATGTATTGGCTCCCATAAATACTGCTCCGCAGGAAATCGCAGAAAGCAGCTTTGCCGGAACTGTTCCCAGAGATGTGGCGATTCCGCTTGTGATTCCAAGGGTTCCTGCTGTTGTGAGAAATACCAGGTAGGTAGGAGTATTATCCAGAAAACTGGAAAGCGCTCCTGTTGCCCAGAAAAGCTGGAACGGCTGGGTAAGACCAAGCTCAGGTCCTACTGATTTCAGAAGCATCAGAGCCGGCTGCATAGTAATAAAGATACCGATAAAAAGAACTGCAACCTCCTTGATCGCGCCCCAGGTAAAATGGTTTCTTCTTCTGATCTCCTGCTTTGTTGTACGGAAGGACAGCCATGCTGCCAGAAGGATCACTGCGATCTCGATCAGCGCCGGGAAACTTAATGTAACCTCTCCGAAAATATGGATTCCTTTTACGTTTCCTGCCCCATCCTGAAAAGCCGGCATTCCCGGAAGCACTCCGCTTAAAATAACCGCACCTACGATCATGAGAAGGAATACGATATTGTGCAGACCATCGATTCTGAACTCTGTACCGGGTTTGCTGATATCCGGCTTACGGCCCTCTGCAATATCCCGGCGATATGCCCATTTATCCAGATGATAAAATGCAAACAAAAGAATAGCCATATTAAAAAGAAGCATGGGAAGAAGATGAAGGCTCCAGAAAAAAGGAACGCCTCTCATAAATCCCATAAGAAGCGGCGGATCACCGATCGGTGTCAGACAGCCTCCCATGTTGGATACCATAAAAATAAAGAACACCATAATATGGCTTTTTCGCTTTCTCCATGAATTCATTTTGATCACAGGACGCACCATAAGCATACTGGCTCCTGTGGTACCGATACAGCTTGAAAGCAGTGTGCCAAGAGCAAGAAGACCTACATTGATCCTCGGCGAACCGGCAAAGTCCCCTTCCATGGTAATATTTCCTGATACGCAGAAAAGGCCAAACAGAAGGATAATAAAGGTCAGATAATCATTGACCGTGCATTCCAGCACTGTTTCCACTGTTTTTCCTGCTCCGTATACTACAATAAACGGAATCACCATGGCCGCGATCCAGAATCCGACCACCAGCGGCTGATGGGCTTCCCACCATTCGCCTTTTACAAGCGGCATTACTGCTATGCACAGAAGAAGTCCGGCAAAAGGAATACAGAGCCACACCGGAACCTGCGCTGCCGCCTCACCGCTGCCTGCTGCCCATACGTTGGCCGGAAAGGCCAGAACTGCAGCCAGGACAACACTCATAAAAGTAAGAATTTTTTTCAATTACGTCACCCCCGGATAAGTTTTTTAACAAAAAAATTATAACATATGAAAGTCAAAAATCAATTGTGCATGTATGCAATTTATATGATATATCGCCCTGTTTTTTGTGCATTTTTCATGGGGTTTTGACAATTTTTTTGCGGATTTGCTCATTCTTTTCTGTCTAATATACAAAGAAGAAGTCCACCTGACTCCTTCTTTGTATAAATTCCTGTTAATAATCTCTGCCGGATCCGGAAAAGCTTTCTCCTCCGCTTGTAAACGAGCCGGAAGAACCGTTATTTCCGCCTTTATTTTCCGGTTTTCTCCTTCTGGTCACAGCTCTGCGTATATACATGTCTCTCATCTGACTGAACTGTGTTTCCTCTGCCTCTGCATACAGATCTGCATTTGTCTGGATCACATTTGTCTTCATCCGATTCTTCTGATACCAGGATGCTGCAAAAGCCGGCACTGCGCCTGCAGCTATGGAAATCAGAAACCACTTCAGAAGCGAGAGGGCCAGAGGCGTATCAGAGATATCCATGAGGCGGATCTTTTTGCCCTGACTGACACGGGAAAGTCCCTGCTCCAGATCCTTTACAATACTTTGATACGCGCCCAGAGTATCGTCCTTTTTCAGCTTCTCTGTGCAGTGATCCAGCATCCTGTCCTGGATTTTTTCTGTAAACTGATCCTGGGCCTTTCCCCGGAATACAATGGTGATATTCCGGGCATCCGGCTGATGAAACACACATAATCCCTCATTGCTTTCTCCGTATCCCACCTGGTTCATCTGCATAAAGCGGGCAGCATACTGACGATAATCCATCTCCTCTCCCACATTGTCTGTAATAAGAAATGCGGTCTCAAACTGATAGGCTTCTTCAATCTCTGCAAGCTCTTTTTCCAGTGCTGTTGTTTCTTCCTCATTTAAAATCCCATAATTGTCATATACCTTTGCCTGTACAGATACCGGCAGCCACATGATTCCTGCCAGACATAAAAGTACAGGCAGAAAGCCCGGAAGCTTATGTAATTTTTTCATCCGATCACCCCCGCCAGCATAAGTATCACAAACAGAACAAAAATGACAGCAGCAGAAAATATATGATATTTCATCCAGTACCGGATCAGCAGATCTTTTCCTACCGGAAGATCGCCGATGATTTTTCCTGTCTGTCCGTTCATGGCAAAGGAATAAGTTTTTCCATTCCATTTTGTATTCAGAAACCACACCGGAAGAAGCGCATATTTTACCTGACCTTTTCCTGTGATCCTGATATCCTCCTGCACAGGAATCACCGTATCGTATCCGATCACCGTATTCCGCACTGCCCGGCGCATACTTTCTTCCATTCTTGCATGTACGCGGTCTGTCAGCTCATCCGGTTCTCTGTCATACCTGTCTGCCATATAACCGGACAGATAAGAAAGCTGAAAAGGTTCCAGTTCCTGGTAATCGTAGGGTTCTATCGCTTCCATCATCGTATCGTCAATCTTTTCCGAACCATCCACCGGAATCCGGCAGAATTTCATGCTCCCTTTTCTGACAATATGGTAAAAGCTTGTTTCCGTACATTCATATTTTTCTGTTTCCCAGAATCTGACTCTGGTTCCCTGATACTGGAAACGGCCGGAGGATTCCAGATCGTACATCCAGAAAGGCACATACACTGCCTTTATTTCTTCCAGATGATTTTCGTCTTTAAAAACAGAGGGAAGAAGCGGTTTTTTCAGATAGTGTTTTTTCAGGGCATCCAGAGCGTCCTTTTTTGACTTTTTAAATGGTATCACATAATCCGGCCGGTAAATATCCTGAAACTGCTCCGGCATGATCATCGGATTCATGCAATAGGGGCACACAAGCGCTCCTGCTGTTTTTTCTGCCACAAGCTCAGCTCCGCAGGAGGGACAGCTCCATACAGAAATTTCTCCGCCGTCCGGATTCCAGGCTTCCGGGTCAAATTCCTCCCAGTGCCCCCTGGAATCCTCTTCCTTTAAAGGCTCTTCCTTTTGTTCTTCCAGCTCCTCCAGCTCTTCCACTGTGTATGAATTTCCACAGTACTCACAGGCCATTTTCTGTGTTTTACTGTTAAATTCAAGACCGGCAGAGCAGTTGGGACATTTGTAGTTCAGGATCTCCATCCTTTATCCCCCTTCTCTTATGGTCTTGGCCTTCCGCATTCAGAGCAGAATTTCCCTTTGTTTGCCGTTCCGCAGGAACATACCCAGGGTCCGGACGGTCTCGGATTTCCACATTCGGAACAGAATTTTCCTTTATTGACATTTCCGCAGGAGCACACCCAGCTGTCCTGCTGTACCGGAGACTGTACCTCCTGCTGTGCGCTTCTCTGAGACGGATCGTTCCGGGCCATGGCAAAAAGCTCTGACGGATTCACTCCGCCGGCATTTGACGCCATATTCATACCGGCAAAGGCCATGGCCGGGCCTGCATTCTGATTGGACGCTGCGGCCTGCATGGCTGAGGCCTGGGCTCCCACCATATGGGCAGCCGCCATAGCCGGATTTCTGAACACTGCATTTTTCTGCAGTTCCTTCAGCATTGCCTCATCCTCTTCCGATGCCTTTATGCTGGAAACGCCCAGAGATACAATACGGATTCCTCTTAGCTTTTCCCACTTTTCAGACAGGATCTGATTCAGAGCATCAGAAAGCTCCATGGTATGTCCGGGAAGCTCACTGTAGCGGATCCCCATTGCGGAGATTCTGGCAAACGCCGGCTGAAGAGCAGTCATAAGCTCGCTTCTCAGCTGTCCGTCCAGCTCCTCTCTTGTAAATTCGCTTTCCACATTGCCGCAGACATTTGTGTAAAACAGAATCGGATTTGCAATACGGTAGCTGTATTCTCCAAAGCATCTGACGGAAATATCAATATCCAGTCCCAGGTTTGCATCGATCACACGGAACGGCACAGACCCCGGTGTTCCGTATTTGTTTCCTGTCAGCTCTTTTGTATTTATAAAATATACCCTCTGATCTTCCGGAGTTTCTCCGCCGAACCCGAAGCGTTTTCCGATCTGGTCAAACACCTGAACGATCCCGTCCTCCAGGTCACTGCAGAACAGGGACGGTTCTGTAAAGCTGTCATAAACATATTCTCCCGGTTCTGCGCATACGTCCACTACCTTTCCCTGTTCTACAATGATCATACATTGTCCGTCATTTACTGCAATCACGGAACCGTTGCTGATGACATTTTCAGACCCGTGTCTGTTTGAGGAACGCCGTGAAGTTTTTTTGCGGGCTTTTGATACAAGTGTATCCGAAGACATGGATTCACAGTAAAAATACTCTTTCCACTGGTCCCCGAAGACTCCTCCCGCTGCTCCTTTTGCTGCTCTGATCAGTCCCATAATGTTCTCCCTTCTGTCAATCCATTTTCTGCTGTGATCTTCTCCCTTTTCAGGAAAGCTTATGAATAAAAAGTCCGCTTCTCAGCTTCGGCTCAAACCATGTGGATTTTGGCGGCATCAGCCTGCCTTCATCTGCAATCTGCATCAGCTCCTCCATAGAGGTGGGATACAGGGCAAACGCCACTCCTCCTGTCTCGTCAGCCATTTCCTGAAGCTCCCGAAGCTTATGATTTCCCCCTACAAACCGGATCCTCTGATCTGTTCTTGGATCCTTGATCCCCAGGACAGGAGCAAGTACCTTATCCTGCAAAAGAGAGACATCCAGCTGTGCTACAACATCCTTGTCCTGCCAGATATCCTCCCAGGCCTTCAGGTGATACCATTCGCCTCCCACGTACATGCCCATGCAGTGCTTTTCCACCGGCTTACAGGGAAATCCCGGCATGACCATCAGTTCAAAATTAAATTTCAGGCTTCCTACAAACGCTTTTTCCGCCACGCCGTTCAGATCCTTCACCACCCGGTTATAGGCAAGGATCGTAAGCTGATCTTCCGGGAATACCACAGAAAGAAAATAATTAAACTCTTCCTCTCCTGTATAATCCGGATGTTCCTCTCTTCTTTTCAGTCCTACCTTTACGGCTGAAGCGGCCCGGTGATGACCGTCTGCAATATAAAAAGAAGGAATCTCTCCAAATTCTTTTTTGATAAATTCAGTTTCCTCATCCCCGTCGATCACCCACACTCTGTGGCCGATCTCATCCTCTGTGACAAAATCATAAACAGGCGCATGCTCTTTTTTCCACTGTTCCATCAGGGACAGAAGCGGCTCTGTATATCTGCATGCCATAAAAATAGGTCCTGTATTGGCGTTGCAGACATCCACATGACAAATACGGTCCTGCTTCTTATCTTCTCTGGTAAGCTCATGTTTTTTTACCACTCCGTTCAGATAATCGTCCACAGAGCAGCAGCCTGCAATACCGGTCTGAGTTTTTCCCCTTCTTGTGAGCTCATAAATATAATAGCAGGGCTTCTCATCCTGAATAAAGGTTCCTTCTGCCTCCATTGCAGAAAGATTTTCTTTTGCTTTTTCGTATACGATGCTGTCATATGGATCGGTTCCTTCCGGAAGGTCGATCTCCGCCCGGTCCACATGGAGAAAAGAAAACGGATTTTTATCTCCTGTCTCACGGGCCTCCTCCTCTGTTACCACATCATATGGAAGCGCTGCCACGCGCTCTGCTTTTTCCGGTGTTGGGCGCAGCGCCCGGAATGCCTGAAAAACTGCCATAATAACTGTCCTCCTCCTTCTTTTTTACTGTAAAAATATACGTTGATTTTAACACAGGAACCCTGTCTTTTCAATGTCGCTAAATATTTTTTGAAAAACCTAAAAATTTTTGTATTTTCTATTGCAAAATTCATTATTTATGATATGATAGACTTAACAGAAGCAAAAACAATAAGTGTAAAACAAATTTTTTAAGGAGGGATTTTACATGACTGAAGGATTAAAATGGACGCTTAATGAAGTTCCCAAATCCGACGATACTTTCCTGGAATTAATGTCTGAAGAAAATGTAAAAAAAGCAAATGAATTTCACAAAAGCTTCCCCCAGTATACAGTGACGCCTCTTCAGAAGCTTTCTTCTCTGGCATCCTATCTGGGTGTAAAAAATATTTTCTGCAAGGATGAATCCTATCGTTTTGGTCTGAATGCATTCAAGGTGCTGGGCGGCTCCTACGCCATGGGATGCTACATAGCAAAAGAGCTTGGACGGGATATCAGCGACCTGCCCTACAACGTACTCTCTTCTGATAAGCTGAGAGAAGAATTCGGGCAAGCAACCTTCTTCACTGCCACAGACGGAAATCACGGCCGCGGAGTTGCATGGGCTGCCAGCCGCCTTGGACAGAAGGCTGTGGTAAGAATGCCAAAGGGAACCACCAGAACAAGATTTGATAACATTGCCAAAGAAGGCGCAACTGTTACTATTGAAGAATGCAACTATGATGACTGTGTAAGAATGGCTGCTGCCGAGGCTGCAAAAACAGAACACGGCATCATTGTTCAGGATACTGCCTGGGACGGCTATGAAGAAATTCCTTCCTGGATCATGCAGGGTTACGGAACCATGGTCATGGAGGCAGATCAGCAGTTAAAGGAACAGGGTGTAGAACGTCCCACTCATGTATTTGTGCAGGCAGGCGTCGGTTCTCTTGCCGGAGCAGTAGTTGGCTATTTTGCTCACAAATACAAAGAGAATCCTCCGGTAATGGTTGTATGCGAAGCAGCCGCGGCAGACTGTCTCTATCGCTCAGCCGAGAAGAAAACCGGAGATCTTGTAAACGTAACCGGAGATCTTCAGACTATCATGGCAGGTCTTGCCTGCGGCGAAGGAAATACCATTGGATGGGATATTTTAAGAAATCATGTAACCGTATTTGCATCCTGTCCTGACTGGATGAGCGCAAAAGCTACCAGAATCTACGCAAACCCGCTTGAGGGAGATCCTCATATTGTTTCCGGAGAATCCGGCTCTGTGCCTCTCGGTCTCTGCTACACTGCCCTTCATGACAAAGATGCAGAAGATCTGAAAAAGACTCTGAAGCTTGATGAAAACTCCAACATTCTTGTAATCTCCACAGAAGGAGATACAGATCCGGTACGCTACCGTGAAATCGTATGGGACGGACTTTACGGAACAGAGGAGTCCTTCAGCGAATAACTGACGGAAATCAGCCTGTTCTTTACAGTGATCATCGGGTCACTGATACAAAACAAATTCTAATTTTATCAACTGATTTATTATGGGAGGTATTTACAATGGATTATTCAAAAATTAACGAAGCGGCTCAGAACTATCTGGAGGACATGACCAGATTTTTAAGAGCAATCGTAAAAAATCCCGGCGAAAGCTGTGATGAAAAAGCTCATATTGACACAATCGCCGCTGAAATGAAAAAGCTGGATTTTGACCAGGTTGTGATCGATCCTCAGGGAAATGTAATCGGCTACATGGGAACCGGAGATAAAATCATTGCCTACGATGCACATATTGACACTGTTGGTATCGGCAATATGGAAAACTGGGAATTCGATCCATATGAAGGCTATGAGACTAATGAAGAAATCGGCGGCCGCGGCGTATCTGACCAGTGCGGCGGTATCGTATCTGCTGTTTACGGCGCAAGAATCATGAAGGATCTTGACCTGATCCCTGAGGGCTGCAAGATCATGGTAGTGGGAACTGTTCAGGAAGAAGACTGCGACGGTCTCTGCTGGCAGTACATCATCAATGAAGACAAGGTACGTCCGGAATTTGTTGTCTCCACAGAGCCTACTGACGGCGGTATCTACAGAGGACAGAGAGGACGTATGGAAATCCGTGTTGACGTAAAAGGTGTTTCCTGCCATGGCTCTGCTCCTGAGCGCGGTGACAACGCCATCTATAAAATGGCAGATATTCTTCAGGACGTACGCGCTCTTAATGAAAACGATGACGCTGATGAAACAGAGATCAAGGGTCTGGTAAAAATGCTGAACCCGAAATACAATCCGGACTGGGAAGAAGCAAGATTCCTGGGACGCGGTACCATCACCTGCTCTCAGATCTTCTACACCTCTCCAAGCCGCTGTGCAGTTGCTGACTCCTGCGCAGTATCCCTTGACAGACGTATGACCTTCGGTGAAACCTGGGAAAGCTGTCTTGACGAGATCCGCAACCTTCCAAGTGTGAAAAAATACGGAGATGATGTTGTGGTTTCCATGTACAATTACGACCGTCCATCCTACACCGGATGTGTATATGAGATCGAGTGCTACTTCCCCACATGGGCAATTCCGAAGGATCACAAGGTAACAAAGGCTCTTGAAGATGCATACAGGAATCTGTATGGTGAAACAAGACTTGGAAACGCAGAGACAGAAGAAATGAGAAAATCCCGTCCTCTTACAGACAAGTGGACCTTCTCTACAAACGGCGTTTCTATTATGGGACGCAACGGAATCCCGTGTATCGGCTTCGGCCCCGGAGCAGAGGCACAGGCTCATGCACCGAACGAAAAAACATGGAAGATCGACCTGGTAAGATGCGCGGCTGTTTACGCAGCTCTTCCGGCTTCCTACTGCAAGTAAGAATAATATCTATAATATAAATAAGGAGATCATTTATGAAAACTTTACAGGATTATATTGACAAATTAAATGCACTGAATTTCAGGGAGATGTACAATAACGACTTTTTCTGGACATGGGATAAGACAGATGAAGAGCTGGAAGCTGTTTTTACTGTTGCAGACGCTCTCCGTTTTATGAGAGAAAACAACATTTCCACAAAGGTATTTGAGAGCGGTCTCGGAATTTCTATTTTCCGTGACAACTCCACAAGAACCCGCTTCTCCTTTGCTTCTGCATGCAACCTTCTTGGCCTTCAGGTTCAGGATCTGGATGAGAAAAAATCTCAGATTGCTCACGGCGAAACTGTCCGCGAAACAGCCAACATGGTTTCCTTTATGGCTGATGTGATCGGTATCCGCGACGATATGTATATCGGAAAAGGTCATGCTTATCAGAAAGAATTTATGGACGCTGTAACTGAGGGCAACAAAGACGGAATCCTTGAGCAGAGACCTACTCTTGTAAACCTTCAGTGTGACGTAGACCACCCCACTCAGTGTATGGCAGATATGCTTCATATCATTCATGAGTTTGGCGGCGTTGAGAACCTGAAAGGCAAAAAGCTTGCCATGACATGGGCTTACTCTCCTTCCTACGGAAAACCGCTTTCTGTTCCTCAGGGCGTGATCGGTCTTATGACACGTTTCGGCATGGATGTTGTGCTTGCTCATCCGGAAGGCTATGACGTAATGCCTGAGGTTGAAGAGATCGCAAGGAAGAACGCAGAAGCTACCGGCGGTACTTTCACAAAGACAAACAGCATGGAAGAAGCATTCAGGGATGCCGATATCGTTTATCCTAAGAGCTGGGCTCCTTTCGCTGCTATGGAAAAACGTACAGACCTTTATGCAGAAGGTGATTTTGACGGCATCGACAAACTGGAAAAAGAACTTCTTGCTCAGAATGCACAGCACAAAGACTGGGCCTGCACAGAAGAGCTGATGAAAACAACAAAAGACGGAAAAGCGCTTTATCTCCACTGCCTGCCGGCTGATATCACAGGAGTAAGCTGTGAGACAGGCGAGGTTGACGCAAGCGTATTTGACCGCTACAGAATTCCGCTTTACAAAGAAGCAAGCTTCAAACCATATATCATTGCTGCTATGATCCTGCTTTCCAAATTTGAAAAACCGCAGGATATCCTTAAAAAACTGGAAGTAAAAGCAGCCCCGAGAATCCTTAAATAAATCATTCTAAAAAGCGACAGGGCCTGTGGAGCATTGTTCTGCACGGCCCTTCTCTTTTTCCCAATCAGGAGGTTTTTACATGTATAAACGGAAACGTATTGTCATTGCTCTGGGGGGCAATGCTCTTGGAAATACTCTGCCGGAACAGATGATGGCTGTAAAAACAACAGCAAAAGCTCTCTGCGACCTGATCGAGGACGGACACCAGGTGGTTGTGGTCCACGGAAACGGTCCCCAGGTAGGCATGATCAACAATGCCATGGCCGCTCTTTCCCGGGAAGACGCCAGCCAGCCCAACACGCCTCTTTCTGTATGTGTCGCAATGAGCCAGGCTTATATCGGGTATGATCTTCAGAACGCGCTCAGAGAGGAGCTTCGCAAAAGAGGCTTTGTGCGCACTCCGGTCGTTACTGTTGTAACTCAGGTGCGGGTAGATCCGGACGATCCTGCTTTCCAGAATCCCAGCAAGCCTATCGGACATTTTATGTCCAGAGAAGAGGCGGAACACGCGGAAAAAGCCTACGGCTATATCACAAAAGAGGATGCAGGCCGCGGTTACCGCCGTGTAGTGGCTTCTCCGAAGCCTGTAGAGATTGTGGAGCAGGATGCCATCAACAGCCTGGTAGATGCCAATAAGATCGTTATCTGCTGCGGAGGCGGCGGAATCCCGGTTACTCTTCAGGGAGATCATCTGAAGGGTGCTTCCGCTGTGATCGATAAGGATTTTGCAAGCAGTCTTCTGGCAAAAGAGCTGGGCGCAGATATGCTGATCATTCTTACCGCTGTGGAGAAGGTTGCCATTAATTTCGGCAAAGAAAATGAGGAATGGTTAAGCGATCTCACTGTTGAGGAAGCGCAGAAATATGTGGACGAAGGCCATTTTGCAGCAGGCTCCATGCTTCCGAAGGTTCAGGCAGCTATGGATTTTGCTTCCTCCGGATCCGGCCGCACAGCCATGATCACACTTCTTGAAAAAGCAAGAGACGGAATCCAGGGAAAAACAGGAACCCTGATCCATTCATAAACTTTTATCATGCCATCTGTAATAAAAAAGGAGCCTGCAGGAAAACCTGACCTCAATGGACAAAAGCTTTCCCCAGTCTCTTTTTTTCTGCATTTATTTTGCAGATGCGTGTTTTGCGACTTCCTCTTCTACCAGGCGCACAGCCTCCTCAGACGGATTGGAGATCACTGCCGCTGCAATGATCTCACAGGGCGGATTTCCTTTTACACTGTCTACTGCCGCCGTAACTGCTGCCACGTCTCCGCTTAAAAATACGGTTGTATGACCGCCGCATTTGGTATTCCAGGTACGAAAGGCTACCTCTGATGTTTTCAGCATCTGGTCGATCACCAGAATCGCATTGCTGCTTCCCAGAACCTCTACCAGTCCGAACGCTCCGTATCTCATAATGATTTCCTCACTTTGTTATTTATTTGTTTACTGTCATTGCCAGGGCTGTTTCCGTATCAGCCGTCGGAGAAGCGATCACTGTATGACTTACCACCTGTCCCAACGGCTTAGCTGCCTCAAGAGCAACCTCCATAGCAGCATTCACATCAGAAACAGAGCCTCTCATTTTCACACAGGCGCCGCTTTTCAGTCGGTTACGCTCCACACTCTGGATCGTTACATTTGCTGCTTTGGCTGCAGCGTCAAGAGCCACAAAGCAGGCAACCAGATTATCCAGTTCAAATACTCCCACTGCCATACCATTGTAATTTTTCGCCATAATACCTCCCATGATGAAACATCAAGAACTTTTTATAATTGTATTTATATAAGTATACCTGTTTTTCTTTTAAAATACAAGGAAATTCAACAAAAAATCCCTGTAATAATGTGGATTTGTGTTACTGTTCACAGGTTACTGTCCCGCAAGGTGTTTTGGCATGTATATGCAAAAATCCCGGGACACACAGGGCAAAATGCCATCACCGAAGGCGATCTGGAATACATTTTGATCAGGTTACTATTCAGGAGACATTTTCCCAGGCTGATGCAAACAGAGTAAGCAGTGGTTTTGGGGGTGTTGGTTTTTGTTGGTTTCCATCTGTGAAATGATGCAGATTATTACCAAAAACAGCTTAACAAACCGCTGTGCATGATTTTACAGGATGCTTACGGAAGGTCTGGCTTGTTTTTCATAAAATTTGTTATATAATAATTTCCAGAAATATAAGACGGCTATCTGAAGGCTTTATCTGATTCCAGTTCTCATGGAGCCCCGTCTTTTGTAATCAAGGAGTCTATTTATGAAAATTCATCAGACAGATTTTTCAAAGGGAAATGTAAACAGAAATATTCTGGAAGTGGCTGTGCCCATGACCATGGCGCAGATTCTGAACCTTCTTTATAATATCGTAGACCGGATTTATATCGGAAGAATCCCGGAGGCAGGCACAACCGCGCTGACCGGCGTGGGAATCTGTTTTCCCATCATTACTCTGATCACTGCCTTTACCTATCTTTTCGGAAATGGAGGAAGCCCTCTGTGCTCCATGGAACGGGGCAGAGGAAATCACAGAGAAGCAGAACGTCTTATGGGAAATACCTTTTCCATGCTTCTTCTTACGGGCGTGCTTCTGATGGCTGTTGGATATCTTTTTTATGACCCTCTGCTTCACGCCTTTGGCGCCAGCGACGTCACCTACCCCTATGCCCGGGATTACATCCGGATCTATCTTCTTGGCACTCTGTTTGTGATGATCACCCTGGGAATGAATCCTTTTATCAATAACCAGGGCTTTGGAAATATGGGAATGCTGACGATTCTCATTGGCGCTGTGCTGAATATCATCCTGGATCCGCTTTTTATTTTTGTTTTTCATATGGGAGTAAAAGGCGCTGCAACCGCTACTGTTCTCTCCCAGATGTGCTCTGCTTTGTGGGTTCTGAAGTTTCTTACAGGAAAAAAAGCAGTTCTCCATCTGAAAAAAGATGCCATGCGTCTTAGCTGGAGCCGGGTAAAAAGCATCATGTCTCTTGGAATTTCCGGTTTTATGATGGCGTTTACCAACAGTATTGTACAGGTTTTCTGCAACATGACCCTTCATCAGTACGGAGGAGATCTTTACGTTGGAGTTATGACTGTGCTGAACTCCATCCGTGAGATCACCACCACTCCTGTCAATGGACTTACCAGCGGAGCTTCACCTGTTATGAGCTTTAACTATGGAGAAAACGCCTGCCATCGTGTGCGAAAAGCAATCAGATTTGTCACAGTCCTCTGTGTATCCTACACAATGATCATCTGGGGGCTTCTGAAGCTGTTTCCGGAATTTTTTATCCGCATTTTTAACAGCGAGCCTGAGCTGATCGCCAGAGGAATCCCTGCTCTTCATATTTACTTTTTCGGCTACTGCTTTATGGCCCTGCAATTTACAGCCCAGTGTACCTTTGTGGCTCTGGGAAAAGCCAGAAAAGCAACATTTTTCTCTATTTTCCGAAAGGTATTAATTGTAGTTCCCCTTACTGTTCTTTTACCCGGAGTCGGAAATCTGGGTGTGGACGGAGTATTCTGGGCAGAACCTATCTCCAACCTGATCGGCGGCTGCGCAAGCTTTTTTACCATGCTTCTCACCGTAATGCCGGAGCTTAAAAAAGGAGCAAAGGGGAAATAAAAAACCAGCTTTATGATTCTGATTTTCCATATTTATGGCTTTATGAAATATCCGGAGGGATGTCCATATCCGTAAGCTCTTTTTTATCTGGCACTTCCAGCAGAGCCACATCCTGCATGTATTTTCTCATCACCCTTTTCCCTCCGGTATCGCCTGTCAGAGCCAGAAGCTCCGGGTAATATTTTCCGGAAAAAATACAGGGATTTCCAGGCTGTCCATTTTTTGCTGCGGCAGCCATGCCCTTTTCGGATTCTGTATACATCCTGATCAGAGCTTCTATCGTATGGCACCTTATCCACGGCTGATCTGCCACCAGAAAAAGGCAGGCATTATTTTCCCGGCAGGCAGAAAAGCTTTGCGCCTGAGGCTTTTCTTTTATTACTTCCAGAAGCCCCAGCTTCATAGATGAGGAAATTCCTTCTTCCGGATGGGGATTCCATATCACCCGGGCTCCCAGAGCCTCTGCATTTTTTTTGATCTCCGGATACTGAGTAACAAGAATAACGGAAGAAATCCTGTGTTTCATTTTTTTCTGTACCAGAAGAACCTTCTGAAGTGTATGTAAATACATGGGAATGCCATCTATTGGAAAAAACAGCTTGTTGCTGCCAAATCTTCTGCTGTTTCCCGCCGCCAGGATAACAATAGAAATATCCTGTTTCAGGCTGCCACATACGGCCCAAATGCCATATTTTCTCAGTCTCTGTACTATTTTATCCGGCAAATTCCTGTCACTAAGAACATCCTCTTTATTTAAAAACACTCGAAATCCTCTGTGTCCCACGGACTTACGAAGTCCCTGGTCTGACTTTGCAATCCGTATGATATCTTCCTCCGTAATCTTTTCCTTTGAAGATTTACCCAGAAATTCTGCCGCTGATTCCGGTCGGTGAACTGTGTCTTTGATTGCTTTTCCCAGACAGTCCAGTCCGATCACACCGATCACAAGATCGGTCATCTCCGGAATTACCGGCTCCCAGACTGCCGGAACCTTTAAAGGCAGACGTCTGGCTCCGTCTGCCTCAATAAGGATTGCATCACATTCTTTTTTCAGTTCCTGAAGCTGCTCCTCCGGAAGCGCCTGAAGCTTTCCTGTAAACAGTTTTCCGTTTTTGTTCTGCTCCTCGGAAGCGCTGCAGTGCGTACCTGAGGATTTCTGAATATTTTCCGGCTTTTTCCAGTTTTTTTCTTCCCGTTTTTCCATACAGGCAGCTACCGTATAGCCGTACTTTCTGAGATTTTCCCTGACTTTATTCAGTTCTCCGTCTCTGGCAAAGGGGCGTTCCGGCTCAAAAGCCATGTGAGTGGTGGTTGTAACAATGACCTTTTTTCCCTGCTCTGCCAGTTCCTCTGCAAGCCGGAAGATCAGGCTTGTTTTTCCACCGCCTCCCACAACTGAAATAATCTTTTTGCTGTTTACATCAATATCCAGAAGCTCAGTAAGTCTCATAATCCTGTTCCTCGATCACCTGATAATTGTATTCCTGCCTTTTCCTCTCCGGTTAAAGCATCCGTCATACAGCAGGCAGGCTTCTTCCGCTCCTTCTGTTCAGGGAACAATCCCTTCTGACAAAAGAATTTCCACAACAGTTCCCGCTATGCATCTTGCCTTATCAGAAATGGTATTGCAGTTTTTTTTCTGTTCTTTCCGTGGGTCAATATCCGCGATCTTCATTCCTTCCGATACCTGATACTCTTCCCGGATCATTCCTCTTAATACTCCTGAAATTGTGGCAAAGACAGGAATTTCTCTGTTTTCCTCTGTACTGATGACAGCAATTACCTGATCCTTTTCTACCAGATCGCTGATCTTCGCCCGGCTGTGTATCGTACCCGCTGCCGGAGAATGAATCACTCGTTCTTTCCCATAACCTCCGATCATTCCCGGAATCCCTGTATTGGGAGCTGCCCAGCCCTCTTCCACGATCCTTCCAAGATCATGGCCTCTCTGAGTCTCCACCACATAATCCACATCTCTACCGGCCAGAAACCCAGGTCCCAGAGCAATGGTAAGAGGCGCCATTGCCCTGTTTGTGCCGAGATTTTTTTTTGCAAGAATAGCGTCGATCACTGCTGCCGGATGAAGTTTTTTGATGGCTTCTCCTGTCTCATCTACCAGAAGAGGAATCTCGCCCATTTCCCATATTCCGGCACACTCACCCACATCCTGGATCCTGTGGCTTAAAATGCCCTCTACAAATGCCTCTCCGTCATAAACAGCCTCGCAGAAAGACACCTCCCGGCGGATCGCGCTGGGTCTGGCGCTTTCAAGAATCAGCACCCGGTATCCGCAACGGTAAAGTCTGTGGATCACTCCACTGGCAAGATCACCGCCTCCGCGGACAACCAGTATGTTATTCTGTGTCATAAATCAAACTCCTTCGGTCTCCTGCTGTTCAAGCATTACTTTTTCTACTGCATTTACAATATTCTGGTATCCGGTGCAGCGGCACAGATTACCTGACATATGTTTTTTGATAGCTTCTCTTGTAAGCACCTCGCCCCGCTCCAGAAGCACCGTTGCAGACATAACAAAGCCCGGTGTACAAAAACCGCACTGGATCGCGCCCTCCTCAATAAAAGCCTCCTGAATACGGGTAAGATCCCCGTTCTTTTCCAGACCTTCCAGGGTACGGATGTTTTTTCCCTCTGCCCACACTGCCAGATAAATACAGGAGTCAATAGTCTCTCCGTCAATGATCACTGTGCAGGCTCCGCATTCTCCTACCTCACAGCCTTTTTTTACGGAAGTAAGACCCAGACGGTTTCTGAGCATGTCAAGCAGAGACTCTCTGGGATCCACATACTCGGCTACTTCTTTTCCGTTTACCACACATCTGACCAGAACTTTATCTTTGATCATTTTCTGTCACCTCCTGCAAGCTCTATGGTACGCTTCAGCGCTCTTTTTGCGATTTCTCCGCCGATCTGCAGACGAAACTCCCTGGATGCCCTCCAGGAGTCTCTCGGGTTGATCTCCTGACGGATGCTCTGCTCTGTCATTTCGTACAGTTTTTCGCTGATTTCCTGTCCTTTCAGCGCTGCTTCTGTTTTTTCACACCGGAAAGGAACCGGAGCCGCTACGCCAAAGGTAATGCGCACATCTTCCAGAATATTTTTTTCTGTATTTACCTTACTTACCACGGAACAGCTTAAGGTTGCAATATCCATGGCTTTTCTCATGGAATACTTAATATAGTTTCCATGATAACCCTGGTATTCCTTTGCAGGAATGATCACATGGGTAAGAATCTCTCCTCTTTTCAGATCCACACGGCCCGGACCCAGATAAAAATCACGGACCGGAACGGTTCTTCCTCCGTTACCATCCTCAATACGAAGAAGGGCATTCAGAGAAAACACCGTAGGCGCGCTGTCTGCGCTGACTGCACCATTACAGATATTTCCTCCAATGGTTCCGATATTCCTGATCTGAGGTCCGCCCACCTGATCTACGGCTTCTCCCAGAACCGGAATATTTTCCTGAATCACAGGGTCGTTGGTAATATGGGAAAAAGTAGTTCCTGCCCCTATATAAATATCTCCGTTTTCTTTTTTTGTGATACCGTTCAGTTCTTTAATGTCACGGATACTCACAAGAGAGGTTCCTGCCATTTTCCCTTCCCGGATCTTGATCAGCACATCACTTCCACCGGAGATCACTCTGGTATCCGGATGTTCTTTCAAAAGCCTGACGGCTTCCTCTATTGTGCTGGCATTATAGTAATTTTCAATATCATACATGATTCCGTTCCCCCTTTCAGATCAGTCCGGCTTTTTTGAATCCCTCGATCAGCCGCTGAGGCGTCAGAGGAATTTCATTAAATGCCACGCCGGTAGCATGGAGAACCGCGTTACGGATCGCAGGAGCTCCCGGAATTGCAGGCGGCTCGCCTAAAGCTTTGTTTCCGTAAGGTCCCATGGGGTCATCCAGCTCCACAAAATCTGCTTTGATATCCGGTGTGTCTAAAGCTGTCATCAGCTTGTAATCCAAAAGATTGCCGTTAAGAGGCCGTCCTGTTTTTTCGTCCAGAACAAGCTGCTCGCTCAATCCATAGCCCATGCCCATGGACATGCCTCCGTGCACCTGCATCTGGGCAAGCTGCGGATTCAGAAGCTTTCCGCTGTCATGGACATTGATGATGTTAAGAATCTGTATGGTTCCAAGCTTCATATCCACTTCCACCTCTGCAAAGCAGCAGCCTGTGGCAAGGGTATTTTTCTTCACCTGTGTGGACACCTCTGCTGTCAGCACAGAGGAATTGCTGAGACTGTAATAGGCTTCCTGCGCCAGCGCCTCCAGAGAAAGTACCTGTTCCTCTCCTGCATAGATCCAGCCGTGATCCAGAGACAGTTCTCTTGTCTCCTGTTCCGGAAGAAGGGTTTTGGCATAGTCCAGAATCTTTTGGAGAAGCTGTTCTGCGCACTGCTTCACAGCCGTTCCGGTAACAAAGGACTGGCGGGATGCATATGCGCCTGTATCAAACGGCGTCACATCGGTATCCTGTACTGTGACAATATGGACGTTCTCCACATCCATATGAAGTGTCTCTGCCGCCATTTGAGAAAAGACAGTATCTGCTCCCTGGCCGATCTCTGTAGCTCCGATCTGAAGCTGAACGCTTCCGTCCTGGTTCATGGAAAGCCGGGCGCCTGCAATTTCCAGTGAAATGGGCCATACACCTGTCTTATAGGAAAACAGTGACATGCCAACGCCCCGTCTTACAGAACCTGTCTGATCTGCATATTCTTTTCGCTTTTCATCCCAGTGAATATACTCCGCGCCTTTTTCCAGGCACTGGAAAATCCCGTTTGTATTGGCTGCAATAGGCTTCAGATAAGCGTCCTCATAATATCCCTGAATCAGATTTTTCCGCCGGAATTCAAGAGGATCCATATGAATCTCCGCCGCCACATCGTCCATCAGACATTCAATGGCAAAGGCTGCCTGAGGAATGCCGTAAGCACGCATGGCTCCTGCTGTAGGGGTATTTGTATAAATGGTATAAGCCTCGCCTCTGGTATTTGGGCAGGCATACTGAAGTCTCCATGCAGTAAGGCCGTTGGCTGCAATAGCGTGACCATGGGATGCATAAGCCCCCTGGCTGGAGTATGCCTTCATATCTTTTGCAAGCAGATGACCTTCCTTATCCACGCCTGCAGTGAGATCGTACTCAATAGAATGACGGGTTCTTGTATTGCAGAAGGTTTCCTCTCTGGAAACCTCAAGCTTTACAGGACGGCCGCCTACCTGAGTAGTCAAAAATGCATTCAGAGGCTCATAAAGCACATCCTGCTTGTTTCCGAAGCCACCTCCGATATACGGTTTGATCACCCTTACCCTGCCCCAGGGGATTCCCAGAGCCTGGCCGATTACACGGCGGACAATATGAGGGATCTGCGTGGAAGTAACTACAACGATCCTCCCCTTTTCCATATAGGCAAAGGATATGGGATTCTCTATATGGCAGTGCTGGACAATGGAGGTCTTGTAGCTTCTTTTCACAACTGTCTCTGACTGCTCCAGGCCTTCGTCCACGTTTCCGATAAAAAAGTTGGAGCGGGCAAGTACATTGTCTTTTTTATCAAAATGAATGGGAGGATTGCTTCCGTACATGGATTTTCTGGGATGGATCTCCACCGGATATTCCTCATATTCAACCTTGATCAGCTTCAGCGCCCTGGACGCAGTTACTTCATCCTCTGCCACAACGGCAGCAATATCATCGCCATAATAGCGGATACGTCCTGTAAGGATATTTCTGTCCGCAATATCCTGATGAGCAGGCTCCACAGACCAGGGATGTCCCGGTGTGGGATAGCAGTGATCCGGCACGTCTTTAAAGGTAACTACCTTTACCACTCCGGGAAGCGCCTCTGCCTCACTGGTATCAATAGATGTTACGATCCCGTTTCCAATGGTGGAGTGAAGGACCTTGGCAACCAGAGCGCGGTCGAGAATCAGATCATCTGTAAATTTTGCTCTGCCTGTAACTTTTTCATAAGCATCTACTCTTGGAATACTTTTTCCAACCATTTCTTCACCTTCTTTTCCTTTTCTACATGAATTCTCCCAGACTGTCTGAGATTTCCCTGAAGCTTTTAGAATATGGAAAAAGCCAGACTGCGTCCAGGGAGTGTGTGTTCCCCTCAGGACGTATGTCCGGCTCCGAACCATGCTACTTTCTTATAATATGTATCCTGAGTCAGAATAAGAACATCAGGAACCATTTCCTTTTATTCATTTTAACATATTATAAGGGTTTTTTCCATTGATTTTTAGTGTTTTTTCTTAAATTATTTTAAAATAATCCCTCTTGTATCCCGGATCACATTCCGCGGACATTTTACCGCGCAGTTTCCGCAGGCAAGGCAGAGCTCGTCATTGATCACCGCCACATTGTCCTGAACCTCCACAGCGTCTGCCGGACAGTTTCTGGCGCAGATCCCGCATCCGATGCAGCTTGCTTCACAGGCCTTTTTTGCCGCTGCTCCCTTATCCTTATTGGAACACTTTACGATAAAAGGATTGTCTGTCAGATGAATATGGATGATTTCCTGAGGACAGGCCTTCACGCAGAGGCCGCATCCGATACACCTGCTTTCCTCAATTTCAGCCACACCATATTCATTATAAAAAACCGCGTCCTTTCTGCAGGCCTCAATGCAGGAGGAACAGCTCATACAGCCGTATGTACAGCTGTGGCAGCGTTCTCCGCCGTCACATGCAACATAAGCTGTCTTTTTCGGAAATCTTGCCATAGATCATTCCCCCTTTTTCTTTCTCTCATACGGCGTATTGGCAAGCGGAAGGCTTGTGCGGTACTGACCGTCATATTTATAGTAAGCCCCTGCTATAGCCGGCGCCGTAGGAATGGAGGTGATCTCTCCGATGCCGATGGCTCCCTCTGCTACCTTTAAGCCTTCTTTTTCTACAATGATGCTTTCCACCTCCGGAGCCTGGTTTGCCCGGAAAAGTCCCAGCGTTCCATATTTATTCTGAGGTCTGCAGTCCTTCAGTCCATACTGCTCTGTGAGAGCAAAGCCTGTGGACATGAGCACTCCGCCCTCGATCTGGCCTTCTACAGAAAGAGGATTCACTGCCCGTCCCACGTCGTGGGCTGCCACTATTTTTTCAATCCTTCCGTTTTTATCCAGAATGCACACCTGAGTTGCGTACCCGTAGGCCACATGAGAAACAGGATTTTTTACATCAGAACCCATGGCGTCTGTTCTGGCAAGATATTCGCCCAGATATTCCTGTCCCTCCAGCTCCTCCAGAGTTTTATAAGCAAGCTCTTCTTTCAGCTTCTCACAGGCGCGACGGCAGGCTTCCCCTGTAACAAGAGTCTGTCTGGATCCAGAAGTGGTTCCGGAATCCGGCGCATTATACGTATTGGAAGCATCATAATAAATCTGCTCTCTTTTCAGTCCCAGCTTTTCTGATACCATCTGTACCAGTACCGTTCCAAGTCCCTGTCCAATGCAGGAGGCTCCTGAGTGGATCTCTACTTTTCCATTGTGCACATACAGCTTACAGCGTCCCCAGTCCGGGAGCCCGACGCCCACACCGGCATTTTTCATGGCGCAGGCAATTCCTGCATAAGGATGGCTGTCATACACTTCCTTTACCGCTTCCAGAGTCTCTGCAAGTCCGGTGGAATCATCTACAAGCTGACCGTTTGGAAGCTCCTGTCCCGGACGGATCGCGTTGCGGTAGCGGATCTCCCAGGGAGAAATGCCAACCTTTTCTGCCATTTTTGTAAGAAGCATTTCCACTGCAAAGCAGGTCTGGGTAACGCCAAACCCACGGAAAGCTCCGGCAGGTGGATTGTTTGTATAGTAGGCTTTTCCGTCAATATCAAAATTCTGGTAATTATAGGGACCGGAGGCATGGGTACAGGCTCTCTGAAGCACAGGGCCTCCCAGAGAGGCATAGGCTCCGGTATCTGCTATAACAGCTGCCTTCACACCCTGAATGATACCGTTTTCATCACAGCCCATAGTAAATTCCATGTCCATGGGGTGGCGTTTGGGATGGATCAGAATACTTTCTTCACGGGTAAGCTTTACCTTTACCGGGCGTTTGGTAAGATAGGCGATCATGCCTGCGTGATGCTGGACCGTCACGTCTTCTTTTCCTCCGAATCCGCCGCCTACCAGCTTATTGCGCACCTTTACCTTTTCAGCCGGAAGTCCCAGAAGCGCCATACATTCATGCTGGGTATCGTACACACCCTGGTCTGAAGAATAAATGATCACCCCGTCCTCTCCGTCCGGCTTTGCCACAGCGCACTCCGGCTCCAGAAACGCATGCTCTGTCCACGGTGTCCGGAATTTTTCTGTAAGAACATAGGCGGAACCTGCAATGGCTTTTTCCGCGTCACCACGGTGCACGTGCCAGTGTGCCAGAAGATTTCCGTCTTCGTGAACCAGAGGAGCATCCTCTTTCATTGCTTCATAAGGATCACGAACCATGGGAAGTTCTTCATATTCTACTTTAATCAGCTTTTTGGCCTTTTCCACAAGCTCCGGTGTCTCTGCCGCAACAAGAGCGACCGCATCTCCCAGATAATGAGTGATCTTTCCAACAGGGATCAGTCCGTCCCAGTCCTGTTTCAGATGCCCCACCTTTACGCTTCCGGGAATGTCCTCTGCTGTAAAAATCCCGATCACTCCGGGCAGCGCTTTTGCCTTTTCTGTGTCAATAGCTTTTACCAGAGCTCTCGGATAGGCGGAACGAAGAGCGCTTCCGTAGATCATGCCCTCCTCATAGATATCGTCCGGATACTGGCCATAGCCCAGAACCTTTTCACGGACATCCACTCTGGGCACACGCTCTCCCAGCTTCCAGGCATACTCCCTCTTTTCGGGAAGTCCTTCTCTTTTATATTTTGCGGCAAGAAGAATACCGTCTATGATTTTTTTGTAGCCTGTACAGCGGCAGATATTGTTGCGGATCGCATGGGCCGCCTGAGCGCGGGTAGGATCCGGATTCTGATCAATAAGCCCCTTGGCGCTGATCACCATGCCGGGAATACAGAATCCGCACTGCACTGCGCCTGCTTCTCCGAACGCCCGGTCATAAATCTCTTTTTCTTCCTCAGAAAGTCCTTCCACAGTTATAATATGCCTGCCTTCCATCATAGAAAGAGAAGGAATACAGGCCTTCTGCGCTTTCCCGTCGATCAGTACATGACAGGTTCCGCAGGCGCCTTCGCTGCATCCGTCTTTTACTGAAGTAAGATGAAGCTTATCACGAAGAAAACGAAGAAGCTTCATATCCTTTTCTTCCTGATATTCCTTTCCATTTACATAAAACCTGAACATAACTTTCCTCCTGACATATATTCAGCACGAGCGCATCCCTGCACAAAACACAGAGACACGCTCTTCTTCACTTCATTTCAGACCCTGTAATCATTTAAACAGCAGATAGGAATAATCGTCGATCACTGCACAGATCAGTGCGCGGATTCCGCCCGGTACCTTATCTTCCGGATCGTCTGCCTTACACTCTGTTACATTTCCAAGGAATCTCACTCTGCATTCCTTTGTGTCTGCATTCAGTACAGCAAATCCGTCATTTGTGCTGTCATCCATATCCTCTGGTTTTGCAAACAGTGTAAATTTATCTTTGTAAGGAGCGCTTGCATACGGACAGAAGGTCCTGCAGTTTCCGCACTCATTACACATATAATCCACGTGGATCACCTGAGCCATTTCCATTCCGGGTACTTTAACGGAGATATTTGCTCTGTTTGGACATACATCCACACAGTTCTCACATACCTTGCTGCAGGAAAGACATCTTTCGCTTTCTTTTGCAGCGTCCTTCTCTTCTTTCAGAACGCCTTTCTTTTCATAGCACTCTGTTTCTGTGCCTGTAACTGCTCTGTCAGAAACAACTTCTCTGCCAAGGATTGCTTTTGCAACAAGCTGCGCGTCACGGATAGCTTCCACGATAGTTGCAGCGCCTCTGGCTCCGTCGCCGGCCAGATATACGTCTTTTACGCTTGTTTCCAGAGTTTCCTGATCAAGCTTTGCCTTTCCTCTTTCATTTACATTGATGCCGTTGGCCTCATAGAACTCTGCAGGCACTTTTTCTCCAACAGCTACGATCACAGTATCCGCAGGCACTTCCACCATCTCATCTGTCTCTGTAACCCCT
>NZ_HF999061.1:7867-32224 GCF_000433815.1 Blautia sp. CAG:257 | reverse complement strand
CTTCCGGAAACGTCCATTGTGCCAAGCTCCATTTTCCTGCAGATAAGAGTTCCGTTTTCAAGGCTTACCGGAGACAGAAGCTCTTTAAACTCAACGCCCTCTTCCAGAACCTCCAGAAGCTCATCCTCTGCTGCCGGCATGTAGCGTTTTGTTCTTCTGTAAACCAGATATACATGCTCTACGCCTTCTGTACGTTTTGCCGCTCTGGCTGTATCCATAGCTGTATTTCCGCCGCCGATTACAACAACGTTCTTTCCAAGATCCACTTTTCCGTCATTTGCCTTAAAGTCAGCAAGGAATTTAAGGGCATTTACTGTCTCGCCTTTTTCCAGCTTCAGTGTTCCCGGTTTATTCGCTCCGGTGGCAACGATCACCGCGTCATAGCCCTGCGCTTTTACATCAGCCACAGAAGTGATCTCGGTATTTGTGCGGATTTCCACACCCATTTTTTCAATAAAGGAAACGTCTTTGTCAATAGCTGTCTCAGGAATACGGAATCCCGGAATCACATAACGGATTACACCGCCGAGTTTTGCTTCTTTTTCAAAAATGGTCACAGAAGCGCCTGCTCTTGCCAGGAAATAAGCTGCAGCGATACCTGCCGGGCCGCCGCCTACAATAGCTACTTTCTTTCCGTTGCTCTCTCCGGCACGGATCTCGCCGATCACCTCGTCATAGCCGTTCTCTGCTGCCAGAAGCTTTGTTCCGCGGATATTTACAGACTCATCATAAAAGTTTCTGGTACATTTATACATACAGTTATGTGCGCAGAGAGTTCCTGTGATAAACGGAAGGGCATTTTTATCAAGGATCACACGAAGCGCGTCCGCGTATTTTTCCTCTCCTGCAAGCCCAATGTATTCCGGAATATCCTGATGAATGGGACATCCGCCCTGGCATGGAGCGAAATAACAGTTCAGAAGCGGAACTTCCTCCTCATTTTTTCTGTTTGGAAGAGGCTTGATATTTTTTACATGGCGAGGATCTTTCTTTGCGTCCTCAGCCAGCTTTTCAAGAGCCTCCACGTCAATGCCGTCCCATGGCTTCACTCCGTCCGCCATGATCTTTTCTGCCATCTGGGAGAATCTCTGGTATCCTCCTGTTTTTAAAATGGTTGTTGCAACTGTTACCGGCCATACGCCGCAGCCAACGATCCTGTCAATATTATAAAAATCAGCTCCGCCGGAATATGCAATACGGAGTTTTCCGTCAAATTCTCTGGAAAGCTTTGCAGCCAGAGAAATAGATAGTGGGAACAGAGCCTTTCCGGACATGTACATTTCTTCGCTTGGAAGCTCGTTTCTGGTTACGTCTACCGGGAAGGTGTTTGTGATCTTTACGCCAAAGGCAAGGCCCAGTTGGTCTGCCAGCGCCTGGAGACGTTTAAACATCGGGACAGCGTCTTTATACTGCAGGTCATCCAGGAAATGGAAATCGCCGAATGCCATATAGTCATAGCCCATTTCATCCATGGTCTTTCTGGCAAATTCATAGCCCAGAAGCGTGGGATTACATTTGATAAATGTATTCAGATGCTTTTCCTTGTAAAGATGATTTGCAATACTTTCAATCTCATTTGGAGGACATCCGTGCAGGGTGGAAATTGTTGCAGAATTACAGATCTCTGACGGAATTGCTTCAATATCCTCTTTTGTCACATGCTCAAACTGATCCACATGGTCAAGAAGCCATGTTCTGCACTCCTTAAATACCTCTGTATCTCCGGCTTCCTTCATGCAGTTGATAAAAGTATCAATCTTTTCTTCTTTAATTCCTGCAAGATCATAGCCTACGGAAATATTAAACTGGAAGCCGTCTGTTCCTCCAAGACCAAACTCCTTTGCCATTACATGAAGAATAAACCATGCTTTAATATATTCTCCCATAGCCTGAGGCACATAGAGCTCTGTGGACCACTCGCAGTTATAGCATTCGTCCTCTGCCAGGATACAGGGACGGTTAATGCAGGCTGCCAGCTCATCGCCGTCCATTTTCTGAACAGTTTTCAGCTCAAAAAATCTTGCTCCCGCATAGTAGGAAGCCACAATATTCTGAGCCAGCTGTGTGTTGGGGCCTGCTGCCGGGCCGATGGGAGTCTCAAGATTTCTTCCGAAAATCTCCATATCCTTTGCCGTATCCGCCTGATAAGCCCTGTGCACGCCGAATACAGTTCCTTTTTCCTTATGCTCTGTTAAAACCCAGTCCATTAACTGTCCAAAAGACATACAGGTCATTTTTTCACTCATAATTATCCTCCTGTCATCCGGTTTCTCCGGTCATTTTTCTTATTTTCCGAAATTGATATCATCTGCAAGCTCTTTTGCGGACTGGCGGCAGTCTGCCATGATCTTTGCCTCGTCGCATACAAGAACTTCACGATCCTTCATCAGAACCTCTCCGTTACATACTGTAGTCTGAACCATGCTTCCGTTTACGCCGAACAGAAGATGTCCGTTGGTGTTGTCTGCGCGCATTGGCGTCAGAGGATCATATCCGATCACGATCACATCTGCTGCGGCTCCCGGCTTGAGAACGCCAAGCTCTTTCTTAAAGTAACGGTTGGCAATTTTTGCATTTCCCTCGAAGAGCATCTGCGGAACCTCGCCCCATGCTGCGTTAGGGTCACAGAGATGATGTTTGTGAAGAACGTTTGCCACTTTCCAGGACTCCATCATATCATGAGTATATCCGTCTGTTCCAAGTCCCGTAACGATTCCCTTGTGTACCAGAGCCATGGTAGGAGGACATCCGCAGGCATTGCCCATGTTAGATTCCGGATTATGTACTACCATAGTATCTGTATCTTTAATGAGGTCCATCTCATGCTCATTAATATAAATGCAGTGACCCAGAAGAGTTTTCGGTCCCAGAATATTCCAGTCATAAAGACGGTCAACAATACGCTTGCCATGCTCCTTTAAACACTGATGAAGATCATAGATCCCCTCTGCAACATGGATGTGATAGCCAACGCCCTCCGGCTTAAGCTCATTGCACAGCTCCATTGTCTCATCAGAGATGGTAAAGGATGCATGCATACCCATCATTCCGGCGATCATATCGCTGTCATCTGCAAGAGCATGTTTGATAAAGTTTACGTTTTCCATAACAGATTCTCTGGATTTTTCCATTCCGTCACGGTCTGAGATCTCATAGCAGAGACAGGTACGGATTCCAAGATCTTTTGCCGCTTCCTCAATGGCATTTAAGGAACCTGTAATATGTCCGAAGCTTGCATGATGATCAAAAACAGTTGTCACACCGTTTTTAATAGAATCAATATAAGTAGCATAAGCGGAAAGCTTTGTCTGTTCCAGAGTCAGATGGCGGTCAATGGTCCACCACTGTCCGTCCAGGATATCCAGAAATCCCTGAGGATTGTATCCTTTAATACTCAGTCCTCTGGCAAAGGAGCTGTAAATATGTTCATGGGCATTAATAAACGCAGGCATGATCACTCCGCCTTTTGCATCAATAAACTCTGCATCCGGATAAGCTTTTTTTACTTCTTCTGTTTCGCCTGCCATAACGATGGTGCTTCCGTCCATTGCCACTGCACCGTTTTCATAAAAGGTATTGGACGCATCTCGTGTAATCATTCTTCCATTTCCAACAATCTTCATATTAAATCCTCCCTGTCTTGTAAAAATCTCCCAACTGTATACAAATTTCATCCTGTCATTTTAGGAATTTTATACTATTAATGTATCATACTTTTTCCTGTATTTCAATAGTAACTCTAAAAAACATTTTTTTATTCTAAAAATTTTTGTACATCAAGTATTGTCTGCTTTCCGGGTCAATGCAGACTTATATTCCAGGAGCTTCTCTGCAATAAAAAAACTGTTCCGGCAGATATTCCGCATATTTTTCATGGAATATTTTGCCGCAACAGTTTTTATAATTCATTTATTAATTCCAGGACTTTTCTGTTCCGGTTCCACAAAACCGGATCTGCCTTCACCTGATATCCGCATCCGTTTTTTACATGCCAGTCATAAAAGCTTCGCCCTGGATATCCGTAAGCCTCCATTATGTTCATAATGGTTCCTCCGTGAACCACTACTGCCGCCCTGCTGATGTGACTGCGGAAACAGGCGGTTACAACCCTCTGGAATCCTTCCAGAGTACGTTTCTGAAATTCCTCTCTGCTTTCTCCATTTGGAAAAGGCAGAAGCCCGCCGCTGTCTATCCAGGCCTGATAATCCGGATTTCCGGATAATTCCAGATAGTTTTTGTTCTCAAAGTCTCCAAAGTCACACTCTGCAAGCTGGTCTATGATCCTCAGCCTTTTTTCCGGAAACAGGATCTCTGCTGTTTCCCTGCACCGCGCAAGAGGACTTACGAATACAGCTTCCGGCTCCGGATAGAAAAATTCCTTCAGCTTCTCTTTGCCTTCTTCACACAGAAGTTCATCTGTTTTTCCAATATACCTCTGATATCGGTTCCCTTCTGTCATTCCGTGACGGATCAGCCATATCTCAGTCATGTTTGATCACCGTACCGATGCCGCAGACCACTCTGGTTACCTTTCTGCTGAAGGAAGCAAGTTTTGTACATGTTCTTCCCACAGCCTCCCGGTAAGCTCTCTGAAAAGCGTCAACAGGAACCACTCCGTATCCAACCTCATCTGACACCAGAATTACCTCCGGGTTTTTCCGGATCAGCTCTTCTGCCAGAGCTTCCACGGAGCTTCCTTCTTCCATTTCTTTTTTTATAAATTCATGGAAGCCCACAACGCCCCTGGCGGAAAAAAGTTCTTCTCTGGAGATTTCGTTTCCCCTTACCCAGGAAATTCCCGGATACATTTTTTCTGCAAAAGCTGCCTTTCCCTGAAAAGCGCCTCCAATTACCATTTCCATACTCATCCTTCTCCTTTGTCTATATAAGAATAAGAATCACTGACAGCGCCGCTGTCACCAGCGCTATTGCCAGCTCACAGAGACAGAGAAACCAGCCGGAAAGATCCCCTGTGGTTCCGCCGAAATATTTCATTGCCATATGTCTGTAATATGCAAAAACTCCTGCTGCCGCAAAAAAAGCCGCTGCTCCCATAACAGGCGCTGTCCGGATCATAAGCGCTGCAAGAATGATCAGATAGCAGATCAGGGTATTTCGTACCGGAACGTCCTCAGATTTTTTTGAAAACTCTGCAACCGTTCCATCCTCTCTGGCTTTTGGAAGAGTAATCACACCCAGACCGGAAAAGCATCTGGATACCATAAATCCAAAAGCAACGATCATCATAGCCTGTCTGTCAAAGCAGATCTCGCTGTACGCGCCAAGCCAGCAGAGAAAATAAACGCCTGCCGTGATCACTGCAAAGGCTCCGGCATTGGAATCCTTCAGTATTTCCAGCCGTCTTTTTCGTTCCTGCCAGGAGCTTAAAGCGTCTGCGGTATCCAGAAGTCCGTCCACATGGATCCCTCCTGTGATCAGCACAGGGAGCACTGTCAGAGCCACAGAAAGAAAGATTACGTTAAATCCCAGATAATTGGCAAGCCATACGGCCCCAAGAGAAACGGCTCCGATCACTGCACCGATAAAAGGAAAAAAGCAGAACATGTACTTCATGTTTTCCTTTGTCCATTCTGCCTGGGGCACCGGTATTTTGGAGAACATGGCAAAGGCAATCTTAAAGCTGTTCCACAGACTTTTCATGAGAATCCCCTCCTTTTTTATGATATACGGGAATTCCATAGACAACCTCCACAACCGAATCTGCCATTTTTCCCAGACACTGATTGACCCTTCCAAGAACTTTCTGATAAGCTTCTGTCTCTCCTTCATAGGAAGCAGCCTCTGAAAAAATCTCATTGGTTACAACAATAAGATTTTCTGCCTGTGCTTTCAGATTTTGGATTCCCTTCAGAATTTCTGCTTCTGTATTTTCATGAGCGCCGTCCTCACGAAAAATCTCATTTGCTACAAGGTTGGACATACATTCCAGAAGTACGGTACAGCCCTTAGGAACCCTGACCTCAGAAAGCCCTGTATAGCATTCCACTGTGTCAAAGCCTTTTCCAAAGCGCATATCCCGATGTCTTTTCACCCGTTTTCTGCTTTCCTCGTCAAAGGGATACATGGTGGCAATATACACCCGGGGCATTTCTCCGCAGGCAACCACGCAGTCCTCGGCAAAAGCAGATTTGCCGCTTCCGCTTCCCCCTGTTACCAGAATCATCATTTATACCAGCTCCTCATACTGATCTACTTTAATATCCTCAAAGGTACTCATGGATTCATAAACTGCAAGTCCCATGTCAATAAACGGGAAAAGTGCCACTGCTCCGCTGCCCTCTCCCAGACACATTTCTCCGTGGAGTACGGCTTCTTTACCAAGGGCTTTCAGAATCGCTGCCGCTGCAGGCTCTTTGGATACATGAGAAGCGATCATATAATCTCTGGTGAGAGGGCAGATCCTCTGAGCTACAAGGGCAGCCACACAGGAAATAAATCCGTCGATCACTACCGGAATCCGGTAAGCGGCTCCTCCGATAAATAATCCTGCCATTCCGGCAATATCCAGGCCTCCCACCTTTGCCAACGCATCCACAGGATCAGAGGGATCCGGCTCATTGAGCTTTACTGCTTTTTTTATGGCATCAATTTTCCTTTTCAGTCCCTCACCGGAAAGCCCTGCTCCGCGGCCTGTCATCTCCTCAACCGGCCTGTCCAGAAGAACAGACGCCACAGCGCTGCTTGTGGTGGTATTTCCAATTCCCATCTCTCCGGTGGCGATCAGACGATAGCCCTGCTCCTTCAGTCTTCTCACCATCTCAATGCCTGCCTCGATCCCCTGTACTGCTTCCTCATAAGTCATGGCAGGCTCTTTTGTCATATTCCGGGTTCCCATCATGACCTTCAGATCAGAAGGAACCTTTGTATCTGAAGCCATGCCCACATCAACAGGAAATACATCTGTCCCGCACTGTCTGCACATGACACAGGCAGAGGTGTCTCCTTTCAGGAAGTTTTCTGCCACAATGGCTGTTACCTCCTGTCCGGTCTGGGTCACACCTTCCTCCACCACTCCGTTATCTGCACACATGGCTACCAGAGCTCTTTTATCCAGACGCACATCCGCGGAACCTGTAATACCCGCGATCTGCATCACGATCTTTTCCATTTTTCCAAGTGAATGAAGGGGCTTTGCTATGCTGTCCCATCTTTTCTGTGCAGCGCAGACCGCTTCCTGATCCACAGGTCTGATCTGCTTTTTTGCTTCTTCTAATGTCATTTTTCCGCCTTCCCCTCTTTATCCTTTTTTTCCTGTTGTAAAAACAAAAAATTTACTGAATATGTAATTAAGAGCCAGTACAATAAACTGCGTGATAAATTTTCCCATCATATCATTCATACGCAGGATCTCCACCAGAAGCCATACGCCTCCCACCTCTATGACCATAGTCACCAGACGGGCGCTGATAAATTTCATAAAAGGCTGAATGTGATCACGCAGAGTCTCGCATTTGTCCTGAAAAACGAACTTTGAATTCACCACATAGGCAAAAAGAATTGCGGCAATGATAGAGATTATATTTGCCACTGTAAGCTGCAGTCCGCATTTTCTCAGAACATAAAAGCTTACAAGGTTTACCAGGGTGGTGCAGCCTCCAAAAAACACATATCTTACCACGTCATTCCCGTACAGCCGGGCAATCATTTTTCTGATCTTTTCCATTGTTTACTCCTGCTTTTTACTGTATGTTTTTCTGTCCGGAAACTGTCTTACACAGAATCATTCCGCGCATTTTCGGATACGTCTTCACTGCCTCTGACGATCCGGGAAATAATATAGCGGGGACGCCGCTTTACTTCCTCATAGATTTTTGCGATATAATACCCGATGATTCCCAGACTGAGCATAATAGCGCTTCCGATCAAAAGAAGAACGATCACAATTGTCGTATAGCCCTCCACTGCATGTCCGGTAAAATACTGGGCAAGAGAGTATACAGCCAGTGCAAGCGAAAACAGGAAGCAGATTCCACCTCCTACAGTCACAAACTGTAAGGGCACTGTTGTAAAGGCCACAATATTCGTAAATGCATATTTGACCAGGGACCAGGCAGACCATTTGGAGACTCCGGCCTCCCGCTCCCGGACCTCAAAGCTCACAGAAATGGTTTTAAATCCTACCCATGAAGAGGTTGCCCTGAAAAACATATTTCTTTCCGGCATGGAAAGAATGCTCTCTGCCACCCGTCTGTCCATGAGCTTGAAATCAGATGCATTCTGCATATCGACTCCCGTGGCCTTTGACATGATCCCGTAAAAGAATCCCGCGCATTTTTTATGGAGAAATCCTTCTTTTCCTCTGCTGGACTTTACTCCTTCGATCACCTGATATCCCTGTTCCCACAAACGGTACATTTCCACCAGGGTTTCCGGGGGATGCTGAAGATCGCAGTCCATCACCGCTACTGCATCCCCCTTTGCCTGAGCAAGTCCGGCAAATAAAGCAGCTTCTTTCCCGAAGTTTCTGGAAAAGCTCACTCCCAGAATATTGGGATCTTTCTTTCCTGCCTTTTCAATTTCTTCCCAGGTACGGTCTGACGAGCCGTCATTGACCAGTACCAGCTCATAGGAAATCCCTGCATCTGTCAGCACCTCTCCAAGTACGGAGCAGGTTTTTGCAATCATAAGCTCTTCGTTATATGCAGGAAGCACAACCGATAAAACACTCATACCTTTGGTACCTTCTTTTTATTTAATTTCATTCTTACAAATACCAGACAAATGTAACACAGGCCTCCCGCCAAAGTCAAGCAGATGCCGGGCATCAGAAACGGCGTCCTGTATTCAAGCCGGAGTTCATGCTCTCCCTTCGGAAGCTCCAGAGCCATATACATGGTATTGGCCTTTTTAAGCTCTGTTTCCTTTCCGTCCACATAAGCCCGGAAGCCCTTGCTGTACGGTACAGAGATCAGAAGTCCCTTAGGTTCTGAAAGAGAAATATTTCCGGTGATCCTGTTTGTATCCATGCGGATATCTGTCAGAACCTCCTGGTTCAGCTTTTCTGTCTGCTTTGTAATGCGCTCCATAGGCTGACATACGATTTTCAGCTTATCAAACGTATATACGCCCGGCTTTTCAAACGTAAGGGTAATGGATTGTTTCGCAGCTTTTTCATATCCTGTGTTGCAAAGGAAATTATGTTTTCCGCTGTAAGCATTATACTTGTCTGTAAAGATCCGGATAGTCTTTTCAGGAAACTGACCGCCCACTGTTATTGATGCCTTCTGGCTTTCTTTCCAGTATCTCCAGTGGCTGTCCTCATGAAGAAGCTGATTCTGCTCATAACGGGTCATTTTATTCCATTTCTTTTCACTGACCCTATCCTTCGGAGAAAGACCGTCATAATCCAGTCCCTCCGCAATCAGATACGTCTCGCTGTTTTCCAGACCGTTAAAGAGAAGCTCCAGCTTTGCCCCTTCTTTTGTAACCTTTATCTTTCCATCCTTCACGGAACAGCCCTTGCCTTTTCTGATCTCATAGGGAATTTCCTGATCGTTAAATTCCGGTGTGATCTCAGGAAGGGAACTGTCCTCCAGCACGATTCCCTGAAGGAGCGCCTGCTGTTTTTCCGTAACAGTCATTTTTTCATATTCCTCTCCGGGTATAAAGGAATCATAGGTATACCCCAGAGGTAGGGCCTCTTCGCTTCCAAAGGCCTCATATATTTTTCCGTTTTTTTCCGCACTTCCCTCCAGCCAGTAATATCCATAGGGCACATACTGGTATCGGTTGTTTTTTACAACAAAATATTTCACTGAGGCCAGCCTGTCCAGAATGGTTCTACCATCCAGATTTTCATAATGCTGCTCCCAGGGGGTATTCAGATACATTTCGTCAAAAAACTCTCCGATATTTCCACTTGCAACACTGAAATAATAGGAAGTGCTGTTTGTTCCCATATGCATGGACGAGTTTTCGCAGGAAAGAGCATCCAGCTGGTCATAGCGGTACACGGAAGTGTCCTCTGAGTCCAGAACTGCCAGATCTGTGCCTGATTCCAGGGTTTCCATTGCCTTTCCCCTGTCTGCAAACTCTGACAGATAATCCTTTTCCATGGAATACTGATAATAAATATTAAAAAATATTCCCACTGTAAGAAGCCCGCTCATCATCAGGCAGAGATTTCTTTTTCTTACAAAAATCGATCCGTACAAAAGAATCACTGCGGTGGAAAATACCAGAAGAAGCATTGCGGACATATTTCTCTGAGTGCGGGCCGCCTCTGAAAAAAGCGCTGCCCCACAGTAAATAAGAAGCAATACAAATACCCGCCGCTTTTCCCGGATATCCAACCGGAAAAGCTCAGGATATATTTTTACAAAAATATAGGCGATCAACATTCCATAGGCCCAGATCCACCGGTTGGACACATAGGAAAAGCCATTAAGCACATGTCCGGCAAAAGGCACCAGAAGAAACACGTTCAGAAGAAGGAAGCCTGCTTTCAGCGCAGTGTTTGATTTTTTCTTTGCAAACAACACAAACACTCCCGTCATGGCAATCGCCGTGTAACCAGCCACACCCCACTGGATCATATTTTCTCCAATGAGGCAGCTTAAATATTTTTCATAGTAAATTCTGTCATACAAAAGCGGCACATAATTTTCTGCCTGAAAGCGCCCTGTGCCGAACACAGGAAGAATCACAGGCAAAAGGATCACTCCTGCCAGAAGAACTGCGATCACAGAATAACCTGCAAAAACTGCCAGCCACTTTCCAATGCATTTAAGGGTCCTCTGTGATTTATCTGTAAACACCACAAAATAATCAAAGGCAGCATAAAGTACCATAAAAATTCCCAGCATATAAAAGAAGTAAAAATTCGATACTCCTGCCAGCGCCACAGACCAGATAAATACATAGGGCTTTTCTTTCCGGTAGATCTTGTCAATTCCCAGTAAGATCAGAGGAAGATAGATCATCGGATTGGCAAAATACGGATGCTTCATTGCCGCATAGATCGTCCAGCCTGCAAAAATATAGATCAGAGAGCCCAGAAGAACTGCCTGCTTTGAATTTTTGTGATAAAAACAGTATCTGCTGAATGCGATTCCCGCAAGATATATTCTCAGAAAAATCAGAAACGCATACAGGTATTCTGTTTTTTCCGGTAATACAAATACAGATAAAAGAGTCAGAGGATCACCGATCACATAATAGTGGAGCGTTGTCAGAATATCAGACCCGTAGCCGATATGCATATCCCACATGGGAATCTCAAATTTGTGCTCCACAAAAACAGAATGAAGAATATTCCTCAGATATTCTCCATAATAAGCAAGGGAATTCAGATGCTGGGGCACACCGTCGTGACTCCAGATCAGAGATTTCCCGTTCAGATAAAACTGCAGATAAAGAATCAGTCCAATAATTCCAAAAGCCAGAGTATAGATCAGATAATAATCTATTTTCTTTTCTGTTGAAAATCTTTTTTTCATCTTCATAAATTAGCTTTCCTTTAAAAAAGCCGCGGTACCTTTGTACCGCGGCCAAAAGTCTGAATTTATTCAGCATCTGCTCCGTAAAGAGTGATGAGTTTATTCAGATAATCATATCTTTCCTTAGCCTCAGCCTCGTTCTTAGCAAACAGTCTTTCAGCTTTCTCAGGATTCTGACGTTTCAGAGAATTGTAACGAACCTCTCCGTCAAGGAATGCCTGATAGTCATCCATGTTCGGAGCCTTGGAATCCAGAGTAAACTTGTTCTCTGCTGCCGGATTGAAGCGGAAGTTATGCCAGTATCCGCACTTAACTGCCAGCTCTTCCTCTGTCTGAGCTTTGGACATACCCTTCTTGATACCATGGTTGATACATGGAGCGTATGCAATGATCAGAGACGGTCCCGGATAAGCTTCAGCCTCAGCGATCGCCTTTACAGTCTGGTTGAAGTCAGCGCCCATGGAGATCTGTGCTACATATACATAGCCATAGCTCATAGCAATGGAAGCCATATCTTTCTTTTTCACTTCTTTACCGCCTGCAGCGAACTGAGCGATTGCACCTGTCGGTGTGGATTTGGAAGACTGTCCGCCAGTGTTGGAGTAAACCTCTGTATCGAATACCATAACGTTGATGTCACGTCCGCTTGCGAGAACATGGTCAACACCGCCGAATCCGATATCGTAAGCCCATCCGTCACCACCGAAGATCCACTGGGATTTCTTGGAAAGGAAGTCTTTCTGAGCAAGGATTTCCTGAGCTTTTTCGCATCCGCATGCTTCCAGAGCTGCTACCAGTTTATCTGTAGCTATTCCGTTTGTAGCGCCTACGGAGAATGTGTCAAGCCATTCCTGTCCTGCTGCCTTAACATCTTCATTTTCAGCGTTTGCAACAAGATCCTCAACTTTTTCTTTCAGACCGTCACGGATTGCTTTCTGAGCAAGAAGCATACCATAACCGAACTCTGCATTGTCCTCGAACAGAGAGTTGGACCATGCCGGACCCTGTCCTTTTGCGTTTACAGTGTAAGGTGTGGACGGTGAGGAGTTACCCCAGATAGAAGAGCATCCTGTAGCGTTTGCAATATACATTCTGTCACCGAAAAGCTGAGTGATCAGTTTTGCGTAAGGTGTCTCACCACAGCCTGCACATGCTCCGGAGAACTCAAGCAGAGGCTGTTTGAACTGGCTTCCCTTAACAGTTGTCTCTTTGAATTTTGCAACAACATCTTCCTTAACCGGAAGCTCTACGCCATAGTCAAAGAATTTCTGACTGTCTGCATTTGCTTCCATGTTTTCCATAGCAAGTGCTTTTGCACCTTTCTTGCCCGGGCAGACATTTGCACAGGAACCGCAGCCTGTACAGTCATAAGCGGAAACAGTGATAGCAAACTTGTAATCTTTCATACCGGTCATCGGCAGAGTAGTCATGCCTTCCGGTGCGTTAGCAGCTTCTTCCTCTGTAAGAGCTACCGGACGGATAACAGCATGCGGACAAACATATGCACAGCGGTTACACTGGATACAGTTTTCCGGCTGCCATACAGGAATATTCACTGCGATACCACGTTTCTCATATGCGGAAGAACCGGACGGTGTAGTACCGTCTACATAATCCTTGAATGCAGATACAGGCAGGGAGTTACCTTCCTGTGCATTTACTTTGGACTGAATGTTGTTTACGAAATCAACAACATCTTCTCTTCCGTTCTCAACGTGAGTCATATGAAGGCCTTCGTCAGCTGCGTCTTTCCAGCTTTCCGGAACCTGGATCTCAACTACCTGCTTAGCGCCGGCGTCGATTGCAGCCCAGTTCTTCTGAACGATATCGTCACCCTTACGTCCGTAAGTAGCCTTGGCTGCTGCTTTCATAAGGTCGATTGCCTGCTCCTCAGGAATGATTCCTGTAAGTTTGAAGAATGCAGACTGAAGGATTGTGTTGATACGTGTCGGTCCCATGCCGGTTTCAATACCGATCTTCACACCGTCGATGGTGTAGAATTTAATATCATGGTTAGCGATAAATGCTTTTACCTGTCCCGGAAGATGTTTCTCAAGACCTTCCATATCCCATGGGCAGTTCAGAAGGAAAGTTCCTCCGTCTACCAGTTCCTGAACCATGTTGTATTTGTTCACATAAGAAGGATTGTGACATGCAACAAAGTCAGCTTTCTTGATCAGGTAAGTAGATTTGATCGGTTTTTTACCAAAGCGAAGGTGAGACATTGTAACACCGCCGGACTTCTTGGAGTCATAGTCAAAGTAAGCCTGAGCGTACATGTCTGTGTTGTCACCGATGATCTTAATGGAGTTCTTGTTTGCACCTACAGTACCGTCAGCGCCAAGACCCCAGAATTTACAGTTTGTGGTTCCTTCCGGAGTTGTTACGATCGGAGCGCCTGTTTCCAGGGACAGATTTGTAACATCATCCACAATACCGATTGTGAATTTCTCTTTGGAAGTGTTCTCATATACAGCAACGATCTGTGCCGGTGTTGTATCTTTGGAACCAAGTCCGTAACGTCCGGAGAATACCGGAGTATCTTTGAACTTGGAATCTTTAAGAGCTGCTACAACATCAAGGTACAGAGGCTCGCCAAGAGCACCCGGCTCTTTTGTTCTGTCAAGAACTGTGATCTGTTTTACAGATGCAGGGATTGCATCGATCAGTGCCTGTGCGCAGAATGGTCTGTAAAGACGAACTTTGATCACGCCGACTTTTTTGCCTGCTGCTGCAAGGTAATCGATAGTCTCCTCGATTGTGTCATTTACGGAACCCATAGCAACGATCACGTGATCTGCATCCTCAGCTCCGTAGTAGTTGAACAGTTTGTAGTCTGTTCCGATCTTTTCGTTTACTTTGTCCATGTATTCCTGTACAACTGCCGGAAGAGCATCGTAGTACGGGTTGCATGCTTCTCTTGCCTGGAAGAAGATATCCGGGTTCTGAGCAGAACCTCTCTGGCATGGATGATTCGGGTTCAGAGCGTTTTTACGGAACTCTGCGATCGCATCCATATCAGCCATATCTTTCAGATCTTCATAATCCCATGTTTCGATCTTCTGGATCTCATGAGATGTACGGAAACCGTCAAAGAAGTTGATGAACGGAACTTTTCCTTTGATAGCTGCAAGATGAGCTACCGGTGTAAGGTCCATAACCTCCTGTACAGAAGACTCGCAAAGCATTGCGCAGCCTGTCTGACGGCATGCCATAACGTCAGAATGATCTCCGAAAATGGAAAGTGCGTGAGAAGCAAGTGCACGGGCAGATACGTTGATAACGCCCGGAAGCTGCTCTCCTGCGATCTTGTAAAGGTTCGGGATCATCAGAAGAAGACCCTGAGATGCTGTGTAGGTAGTTGTAAGGGCACCGGCTGCCAGAGATCCGTGAACTGCACCTGCAGCACCAGCCTCGGACTGCATTTCAGTAACCTGTACTTCCTGTCCAAAGATGTTCTTTCTTCCCTGGGTTGCCCACTCGTCTGTAGCTTCAGCCATAACAGATGAAGGGGTGATCGGGTAAATAGCAGCTACATCAGAAAAAGCGTATGATGCATGAGCGGCTGCATGATTACCATCCATGGTTTTCATCTTTCTTGCCATAGTTTTCTTTTCCTCCTTAAAGGTATGATGAAAATTATTTCTAGACTGTTATCCAGTCTAAAATTCCATTTCTGATTATATCATATTCCTGTGATATTGTCCAACCGGATTCTGGATTTTTTTGCATACAACAAAGGAGCGGCTCCTGTCCACGCCCTTCACAGCAGCCTGGGCAAAATACATTCCTGTTCACCTTCGGTGACAGCATTTTGTCCTTTCCGTGCCATAATACGCGCCTGAAGCAGACCGCTCCCTTTTTATTTATCCTGACTGCTTACATCAGCAGCTTCAATTGATTTCACTCTGTCCACACAGTCACATACTGTCGAAAAGTTCCTGAAGAGTTTTACGCTGAAAAAGCTTCCACAGCTCTTTCTGGATCTCCACAAGCTCTCTGTGAACAAGGCAGGGCGTTTTATCCCTGTTATCTCTGACGCAGTGATACTGGGGATCCATACATTCTATGATCATAAGTTCCGGATCAATGGCTGTATAAATATCAAACAGCGTGATCTCCCCCGGCGTCCGGTTCATGGAATAACCTCCATGGACTCCTCTGTAGCCTCTGACGAGCTTTGCTTTCTGAAGTTTTTTCAGGATTTTGTAAGCAAAAGGCGCTGTAATCTCCTCACGCTCACAGATTTCTCCGACACTGAGCCGCTCCGCACCTGAAAGTGCGCGGATCACTCGTACTGCATAATCACATTCTCTTGTAATCAACATATCTTTTCCCTCTCTACTGTCTCTTATGTCCGTCGCTGCTGTCACTGATCAAAGCCTGCAGTTTTTCTGAATATTTCCTTGGCAGCTTACTACCGGGATGCTATGTTCCCAATTATAGCAATTTGTTTGTGAAAATTCAACAATTTTTAAAAATACCCTGTATTAGATGCAATAATAATCTGCTATTTTTCTGCAAAGATCAGCAGAATACCAAAAGCCAGGATCACAACGCCCAGTATTCTTCTGAGCCATACTCCCGCGGCGGCATATCTGGGATTTTTTATTGCCCGGTCCACATAACTGTAGCCGATCCCCGTTCCTACCAGAAGCACACTGTGACCCACCGCATAAAGCACCATAAGCAAAACGCCCCACCAGGCATTCTGCCCCAGCTCCGCAACAAGCGCCAGCAGGGCAACCATTACCGGGATCGCACAGTGGGAAGCAAACACGCCGCCCAGAGCTCCTGTAAAAAATGCGCCGATGTAACCTTTTTTCGTCATGTGCTCTGATATGTGGATATGGGGAATCAGACTGATGACTCCAAACACCTGAAGAGCCATCAATATCATAAGAATTCCCATAAGAATTGTCCACCAGTGCCCTGCCTCATGCATCCGATGTCCGATAAAAGAGGCCACTGAGCCAAAAATACCAAAAGTCACTGCCATTCCCGAAGCCATGGAAAGCGACAGGCAGACTGCTTTTTTGCGGTCTGCTTCCACAGCCCCCACACAGGCCAGCAGCATGGGTACCGAGGCAAGAGAGCAGGGGGTAAAAGAGGTAAGGATCCCTGCCACAAGACTCAGCACAGGCGCTGCCCAAAGATTTTGTGTCATCATCTCTGTAAGCGTATTTATGATTTCAGTCATAAACAACTATCTCCCTTCTATGAAATACAGCCATATTTTCTGTTCATTTCCTTTTAAAAGTTGATTATAGCAGTGTCCTGTTGATTTTTCAAGAAAATAACTCTTGCAAAATCCAGACTTTACGGTACAATGGGAATGAGCTGCAAAAACAGCATCCTGATAAAATGTAAAACCGAAACCGTAACGAAGAAAAGAGGTACTTTATGATTTCAGCAAATAACATCACTCTGAGGGTTGGAAAAAAAGCCCTGTTTGAAGATGTCAACATCAAATTTACAGAAGGAAACTGCTACGGTCTCATTGGCGCCAACGGCGCAGGAAAATCTACTTTTCTGAAGATCCTGTCCGGACAGCTTGAGCCCACCAACGGCGACATTGTGATCACACCGGGACAGCGTCTTTCTTTCCTGCAGCAGGATCACTTTAAATACGACTCCTATCCTGTTCTGGATACAGTTATTATGGGAAACTCCAGACTGTATGAGATTATGAAGGAAAAAGAAGCCATATATGCAAAGGAAGACTTTACAGATGAAGACGGCATCCGCGCCAGCGAGCTGGAAGGTGAATTTGCGGAAATGAACGGATGGGAAGCAGAATCTGACGCCGCAACCCTTCTGAACGGTCTGGGCATCGAAACAGAATTCCATTATTCACAGATGTCTGACCTTACAGGAAGCCAGAAAGTCAAGGTTCTTCTGGCTCAGGCGCTTTTCGGCAACCCGGACATCCTTCTTCTGGATGAGCCTACCAACCACCTGGATCTTCCTGCTATTGAGTGGCTGGAAGAATTCCTGATCAACTTTGACAATACGATCATCGTAGTTTCCCATGACCGTTATTTCCTTAATAAGGTCTGCACTCACACTGCCGACATTGACTACGGCAAGATCCAGCTTTATGCAGGAAACTATGATTTCTGGTTTGAATCCAGCCAGCTTCTTATTAAACAGATGAAAGAAGCAAATAAAAAGAAAGAAGAAAAGATCAAGGAGCTGCAGGAGTTTATCTCCCGTTTCAGCGCCAACGCCTCCAAGTCCAAGCAGGCCACTTCACGTAAACGTGCTCTGGAAAAAATCCAGCTAGACGATATGCGTCCTTCAAGCCGTAAGTATCCTTATATCGACTTCCGTCCAAACCGTGAGATCGGAAACGAAGTCCTTATGGTGGAAAACCTTTCCAAAACAATTGACGGTGTAAAGGTCCTGGACAACATCTCCTTTACCCTCGGACACGATGACAAGGTAGCCTTTGTAGGCGCCAACGAGCAGGCTATCACCACTTTCTTCCGCATTCTTATGGGAGAGCTGGAACCGGATGAAGGAAATTACAAGTGGGGCGTAACAACCTCCCAGGCTTATTTCCCAAAAGACAGCACTCAGGAATTTGACAATGATCTGACTATCACAGACTGGCTGACCCAGTATTCTGAGATTAAAGACGCCACCTATGTCAGAGGCTTCCTGGGACGTATGCTTTTCCCGGGCGAGGACGGAGTAAAACGCGTCAAGGTTCTTTCCGGTGGTGAAAAGGTGCGCTGTCTGCTTTCCAAGATGATGATCTCCGGCGCAAATATCCTTGTTCTGGACGAGCCTACCAACCATCTGGATATGGAATCCATTACTGCTCTGAACAACGGACTGATCAAATTCCCGGGAGTTATTCTTTTCACCTCCCATGACCATCAGTTTGTTCAGACAACAGCCAACCGTATCATGGAGATTCTCCCTGACGGAAAACTCATTGACAAGATCACAACCTACGACGAGTATCTTGCCAGTGACGAGATGGCAAAGAAACGTCATGTATTTGAGATCAATGAGGAAGACGCTTCCGACAACTAAACACTTTATAACATTCATCTGTACTGCAAAAACGGCAGGCACCACTTACAAAGTGATGTCTGCCGTTTTTCCCTGAGTTACTTCCAGAAGGCTTTTTACCGGAACCTTCAAAGTCAGGCCGATACGCCCGCCGCTTATATAAATTTCCTCAAAACTTTCCGCTGAGGAATCAAACACTGTGGGATATGCTTTTTTCATTCCCAGAGGGCTGCAGCCGCCTCTTACATAGCCTGTAATCTTCAGGATATCCTTTACATGGATCATGTCCACTGTTTTTTCTCCCACTGCCTTTGCCGCAGCTTTTCTGTCAACCTCTTTCTGAATCGGTACCACGAACACGTAATACCCTCCGCTTTTTCCTTCCATTACCAAAGTTTTAAAGGACTGCTCATAAGGAGCACCCACAAGATCCGCGCTGTGGATCCCGTCTATAAATTCATCACACTCATAAGGAAATGCCTCATAGGAAATCTTTTTTCTTTCCAGCATCCTCATAGCGTTTGTCTTAGCCTCTTTTGCCATTTCGTCTGTCCTTTCCGGCCTTTCTTTCTGTAATTTTCTTCCATGGAAGAATACTTTCTCTGTCTTCCTCTTCCATCATTTCTCTGAGGATTTCTTCATCAAGCTCATCCTCGTCAATGGGGTCGTCATAATAATCATATCTGTCTTTTTCTTTCAGATCCGCATAAAATTCTCTTTCCCGCCAACTGTTGGAATATCCGTCCAATTCATCCGAAAATTCCTGCGGATTCTTCTGTTCCGGCTGATCTACCCGGATGGTATAGGTCTTTTTTCTTCCGGGATTCATACTGTAAGATGACCGTCCGCAGGAATCATCGTACGCATAAGAATCAAGGGGCAGATCAATCTCCGGATCCTTTGTCCGTCTTGGACGGTACACAATAGTTTTGTCCGGATCCAGTCCGTACTCATCCACAATACGGCGTTTCCTGTCTTTTTCCCCAACCTGAATATCCACCGGAGTATGCCTTCTGGATGAACTTCTGTTTTCTGAATAATTTCTCCTTGCCGAAGAATCTCTTTTTTCCGAAACATTTCTTCTTTCATTTCTTTTTTCAGAGACTGTCAGCTGTCCCTTTGTATGTTTCTCAAACACATCTTCCTGAACTCTTTTTCTTCTTGCCGGAGGCTCATAATACATTTCTTCTTCAATGTCCGGGTACAGATCATATTCTTCCTCCCGGCGGTGTTCCTTTTTGCCCCGGCTGGCAGAAGCTTCATATTCTTCTTCATCCTCTTTATATCTGCTGCGGTTTGTCGCAAACTGGATCAGCATACCCAGAACAGCAAAGGCTGCGCTGAGCCCTATCCCATAAGGAAAATCCGCCAGTCCCACGATCTTTGCCAGAGACATTCCTGCCATTGCGCCGCCAAGAAGGCTGGTTCCTACAATGATCACTTCTTTTGCCCACTTCATGGCAAGAGTTCCCAGTCCTGCTCCTGCAAGAAGACAGATAAAAAACATCAGAGAAGTTGTCGGGTGAAGAACATAAACGGCAATTCCCAAGCCAAGTCCTGCTCCCAGAACAAAAATCCCCACCTTATAACTTACAAATACAAGAACAGCCAGCACAACGCCTACTCCGGCTCCGATCGCAAGCCGCACTGTATTATCACTGACCTCCATAAAAAACGAGGCTCCATATCCAAGTGCCGCTCCGATAACAAAAGCAAAAAGCATCATCCAGAAACGGAGAAGCCTGTACCCCAAAATACAATTTATCACACCAAATACCAGCAGGATTCCAAATCCTATCAGCTGTATGTCTGTTACTGCTGAAGCTGACCGGAACCGTTCTATCATATCCATTCCCCTCAGCAGGATATCCAGAATGCTGTTCATACTCTTTTTTCCTCCTTTATGTTATGTGTCAGAACATAAAATACATGGTTTTCATATTTTCCAGAAGTCCGTAATGATACTCCACAGACTCCAGCCCATAAAGCTGAAGATAATACTCTGCCACACGATCAATATAACTCTCCTGTATCCATTCTCTGTAAGCTTCATTATACGCTTCCTGAGTGCTGAATTTGAATCTCACCACAGCCGCGCCATTGTCCAGACGCATTTTACAATAGCTGTAAAGAGCTTCTGTATCATAGGTATCAAAACAGCCCTGATTCAGCACATAAAAATTTTTGTCCACTGCTGTACATTCCGGTACGGGAAATTCTTCTGATGCCGTATAAATCTCCCGGTACTCATCAGGAAACGGACAGAGATAATCATACAGAGTTGTTTTGTGCTCCACAAACTGAACCGCATCCCCTTCCAGAAATTCCGGCTGATCTCCATTTGTAGCATCCACATAGTAATACTGTCCGTCAAGCAGCACAATATTCCATGCATGTCCCTCCGTACTGCCCTTTGTGCTTCCCTCCACATAAATACAGGGGATTCCCAGTCTTTCCAGAAAATACTGGACTGATCTTGCATACCCGGCGCACACTGCCTGCTTTTTCCAGAAAACTCCTGCCAGATTCTGGTCATGATCAGAGGAGACATATTCCGTCGTATCAATCAGATATGTATAAACTGTTTTGACCTTTTCATAATCATCTGCATTTTCCGGTATCATTGCAGTCATTTCCTGATATCTCTGCTCCATGGCAGCCTGAATCTCCTGAACTTCCTGCTCCGTATAAGTATATCCGGGCGAAAACAGGCTGTAATCCTCTCCCGGATACGTGGTCCGGTAAACAGCCTCCCTGTTGTGGATCCAAAAAAGCTCCGGATGATCCTTCAGAACAGCATGGTACGCTCTGTCGATCACCTCATCCTCCGAAGAAGTCAGATAAAATTCTTCTTTTCTCTCCCGGATACCCTGGAGCATCTGTCTGTAAATAACTTTTTCCTGATCTTTCAGAAGCTGAAAATAGTATTCCTGATGACCTTCCTCTGTCTGCGCAGTCTCCTGCTCCCGAAGTTTTTTTACCTGTTCCGGTTCCTGATCAAACACGGCTCTGGCTGCATCTGCCATCTGTTCCAGCCCTGTTTTTTCTTTCTGATCACCTACGGATCTCTCTTTCTGCGATATCCCGAATATAAGGCCGGCAACGATCAGAAGCAGAAATAGCAGAAAAAGAAGCTTGGGAAAACGCCTTTTTTTCATTTGTTTCTCCTTTTGAAAAATCATGCCCATGCGGCTTTCATTTTTCCGCATGGGCATATGTTACGCTGCGTGTAAACAGTAACTGACTGATTTCTCTGTCAGCTCTTCCGTGTCAGTCTTCAAAAATAACCTCTATATCCTCAAATTCCTCTGCCTTTGAGGTACTCTGAGTAACTGAAATATTCTGGTCAAGGATTCCCTGAAGCGTATCTGTCACCTCAACATTGCCTGTTTCCCGATCTTCTTCGGACACTGCAGTCTGCTCATCCTCTTCCATATCCTCAAAAATCACTTCTACATCTTCATCAGAGACAAAGATTTCGTCACTGCTGCCGCTATTTAACACAGCATCAGAAGCGCTGCCTGAAGTAAGATCTTCTGCTGTTCCATTCTGTTCCAGTTTTTCAGGAGCTGAAACGTTTGATGCAGAAGCTCCGTCACTGAGCATCTGAGTCCGTTCTTCCTCTGTAGGATAAAAATCCGGCTGACGGATATATCGGAAGCTTGCACCGTAAGCCTCTCCTACTGTAACGCCGTTTTTGCTGGAAGAACAATGTACTGCGATCCAGTCTCCTGCATCTGTCTGACCGCAGATAATACCCACATGGTTGTCGCTTCCCGCCTCCGGTCCGCTCTGGAATACCAGATCTCCAGGCTGAGCGTCTTCTTCACTGACCACATTGGCATTGAGCCATTGCTCAGAAGTTCCGTCTCCTACGCTGCTCTGCATTCCCTGGTTCAGATATCCATTGATCACAGACCAGGTAACAAATCCGCTGCAGTCCAGTCCGTAGGCTCTTGTACTTCCTGTACTTGGACTTCCTGCCGCATCTACCTTTTCTGCATTTCCCCAGTTCGCATCCTTACCGATGGCTGTGGATTTGCCGCCCCAGAAATATCCCACCTCTCCAACCAGAGAATATGCTGCTGTGATCACATTTACACGTTCCTCTGAAACATCGTCACCGACACTCTGGCGCACAAAGCCCTTTGCGTCCGTTACAACTGCACAGAGAAGCTTGCAGTCTGTTTCCACATATTTTTTAAGGATATCTCTCTGATCCTGAGGAATCTTGTTTTTCTTTATGTAAGTATTAATATGATAATTTCCATAGGAAACATGAGAAAGATTCTCCTCATCTCTCACGATCGGATTCATTTCTGCAAAAATTTCCGCCAGTTTGTTTTTTGAAGAGGAATCCATTTGAAACTCCTTAACGCCGCTCTGACTCTCTTCATAAACATAAACAGCAAGAATATCCTGCCAGTTTCTCACCAGAAGGGAATCTGAAGAAGCCGTCTGACCGTTTTCACGGGTATCACTGGCATCTGTCAGGCCATTCTTTTCTTTATATTCCCTTTCAATCTGATCCATCACAGAAGCGAAATCCTCTGAAAAAGTAAGCTGATAATTATTTTTCAGACTGTCCAGATAAAACTCTCTTCCTGCATGAAGATTGGATACCATACTTGTGTAATATACCGGAGTACCTGTCTTTCCTGTTTCAGAACCATCTGAAAAATCCGTCTTATCATCATCCTTGCCTTCCTGTTTTTTAAGAACTTCCATTCTCTTTTCCATTTTTACAAGAATATCGTAATTTGTCACAAGCTTCTTTTCTTCTTCTGTAAAATCATCATAAATCTCACGAAGCTCTTTCAGCTTTTTTTCATGCTTTAATGTAAGCTTTTCCTTTGAAAGTTTATCAATCTCAGCAATCAGAGCTTTTACTGCCTGTTCATCCGGTTCCGGTGTTACGCTTGGCTGCGGTGTTACGGTAACGCTCGGCTGAGGCGTTACGGTTGGTTCCGACCCCGGTGTTACTGTCGGTGAAGGCTGCGGTGTCACTGTCGGATCTGGTTCCGGTGTTACCGTTGGTTCCGGTTCCGGCGTCACGGTTGGCTGCGGTGCTTCTGTAGGCTTCGGAGCCTCTGTCGGCGCAGGCGTTGCAGGTGCCTCTGTCGGTACCGGAGCTACTGTAGGCGCAGGTGTGGCAGGTGCTTCCGTAGGCGCAGGAGCTGTCTCTCCCTGTCCTGAACCGTCTCCGAAATCCGCTGCAGCCTCTGTCCCTTCACTGCCTGCCATTACAGCCGCCGGACTTGACAGAACTGTACCGGAAATCAATGTAATACATAAATATTTTGTCAGATATTTGTTCTTCATTCTGGTTAATATTACTCCCTTCCAAGAACATATCTTTATTCCCCTATATAAAGGTATGCCTTCCTCAATGTCGTTTGCTTACATATGACCGTTTTTATTTTATCATACACTTTTTTCAAAATCAACCGCCGGAGCACAGGCCCCGGCGGTTTTAGTACAAAATTCATATTTTTTTCATATTTTTTATATTTCAGAAAACACATACAGGAACTTTTTCCGGCTCCAGTCCCGGACACAACCGGCACACTCCCCGGAACACCTGACAGCACACATCAAGAATATACCTGATATCATCTGAAATATTCCGTTCTTTTTTCAGATATTCCGCATGTTTTTCCCGAATATACTCTGTAAGCTGTCCAAAGCTCCCAAAGCTGATCTCAGCCGCCTGATACCGGGCAGCCTCGCCATTTCTTATACAGGTCTTCAGCCGGTTTTTCAGTTCTTTTTCATAGCTGTTATGCTCTACAAGAGATCCGGTAAAGGTTTTATTATGAGGAAAAGTAAAGTAATCGGCAATGTAGTGAAAAATCTCTCCAAGCCTGCGCCAGAA
>NZ_HF999061.1:0-7814 GCF_000433815.1 Blautia sp. CAG:257 | reverse complement strand
CTGTACTGATCCACGCCATCCTCTACCAAGGTCTTCAGTTTTTCCTGTATTTCATCAAAGGTTCCAAAAAACTCATGTCTTTTTGTTACAAAAGACGGTCTGATATCCGGAAGAATGTTTCCCAGACAAAATGCCTTTCTGTGTGACTGAAGACTCTCAGAAACCGTCATCTGATCAGCCAGATATCTGGCCAGCAGTATATGTGATTTTTTCCTCAATTTCGTATTCTCTCTTTCATAAAAAACAGTTTACTGCAACCACTGTTCACTATAACAGAAAATCTCAGCTTTTACAAATAAAGTTTTTATAAAATCTGTAAACTGTTTTTTATTTGCATGTCCGGAGCTTTTGATATACATTCGCCAAAACTGCCGGGGAAACAGCTCTGTTTCCTCCCGGCAGTTATTCAAAATATCACGGATTACAGTTCTGACAGGGAGAATAGCCCTTTTGTACCAGCTCATCCCTTGTTCCCGTCATCTCCATTTTGTTTTTTTCTTTCATCTGATTTACACTGTGACAGTCCGGACGGTGAAATTTGCCTGTATTCACATTAAGGATATAAGTAGCCTCAGCTGCGCTTTTATCTGTGAAAGTCTCCTGTTCTGGAGATGAAAACGTTTCTTCTGTTCCCGCGCTGAGTTCCGGACTTTCCTGCGCAGAAAAGTCCTCTGTTTCCTCCCAGCTGTCTCCGGTACTGTAATCAATCCCCACTCCCGGCTGGACATTATAGCAATATACATTAAAAAGAACTCCTTGACCGCCGTCCTCTACAGACTGTGCTTCCATCTGAACGCCTGATGCCACCAGATCATCGCCGTTATATAAGGGAGTCACTCTGTAAAGCACATGGTTTCCGGTTTCGCGGATATAGTCTGCAGTCATATCCTCAAAAGGCAGCATTCCTTCTACATTCATATACCTGGTCCCGGTGATCAGATTTTCTTCATTGGCGTTTTCCCCGGTAAGCTGATAGCCGATCAAATGACATCTGTTATACAAATACTTTCCATCTACACAATCGTATTTCTGAGTATGCCAGCCGGACGGGCGAACCTGCCCGATCTTTCCCCGTTCCTCTGTGGGCATCAGCTCCTGTCCTATATTTGCAAAAGCAGCTCCGCATCTTCCCAGTGAATCCAGTTCACTGTAGCTTTCAAAAGATTCCAGAGCAAGATCTTCTTCTGTAAATTCCGGAACATTGTCATTGAGTACTGTATAGGCACTTCCTGTATAAGAAGGAACAGAAGCCAGATCCACCGCTCCATAAACCGTTTCCGGCATCCACAGGTTCCCTGCCGCGTTTCCTGTCAGCAGACCCACAGACAGTATGACGGAAACCAGAATTTTCTTTAAGTTTTTCATTATACCCGCTCCTTTATGTAAGATTTTACAGTTTTTGCCATTTCGCGACAAAATCTCTGCAAAAATCCTATCATAGAAGCAGATATTTTGCAATGCATTGGTTCCATAACCGCAAAAAGGGGTACGGAACATTTCCGTACCCTGCTTTTTACTCTAATAGACCACTGAACACATATCCTGTCTGGCCTTCATAATCAATCTGAATCCAGTCGCCTTCCTGGCCTGTTTTTTCAACCTGAGTTCCCTCGTCCAGACCACCGATAATCTCTGATTCATCACTGGCTTCCGCTCTGACATTACAGCCTTCTGTAACTGTCATAGTACTGCCGCTCTGTGAATCTGCAGCTGCCGCATCCTCTCCCAGTCCGTTCAGGAATTCTGCAAGACTGCTGTCTTTCTGCTGTGCCGCATCATATTCTGCCTGTACCTCTGCTCTCAGCTTCTGTACATCCTCATTATTCAAAAGGTCTTCCATATAAGAAGAAACTTTTGTATTCTGATCTGCCGCGCCCAGAATTTTATACTTCCCGTCACTGTCTTTTACAACATAGGCATACCCCAGCGAAGGTACCGGTGTGTCAATTCCACTGCAGATATAACTGTAACAGGTATATACTACATAAGAATTATCGTCCAACCCCTTTTTCGTATAGACACTGCCCGGTTCATAAGCTTCAATATAATCCTTGGCATTCGTGATCCTGCTCTCATCTGCTGAAGTCAGATCACTGACCAGAGTTTTTAACGTTGCAATATCTCTTTCCCCTAAAGCCTTGTAGTAGCTCTGCATAAATGCAGTAATGTCTGCATCGCCTTTTTCCAAGGGATTCATGTCTTCTTCTTTATTTCCGTCGTTTGTCTCCCCATCATCTTCCGGAGAAGAAGGATCATTTCCCTGGCTGTTGTCCTGAGCTGTTTTCTGTTCTTTATCAGAAGCACCCTTCCCGCTTCCAACACAGGCACGTACACCAAAGAACAAAACAGCTACGATTACCAGAATAGCGCCGCCAAGCATAAAATAGCGGAGGTTATCTGATAACCATTCCCTGAAATTATCCAAGTTCTTGTCCTCCTTAAATTACAACGCGCCGGAACATCCCCAGTTCCGCGCAAATACACCTGAAGGGAATCGAACCCCCGCACATGGTACCGGAAACCACTGCTCTATCCACTGAGCTACAGGTGCTTTTTACTGTCTGAACCCTTTTTGCGCTCTGAATTTTCTATAAAAATGCTTATTTTTACGCATTTACCAGATATACTCAGAACGGCCTCTATATTGTTTTATGTGTATTTAAAGTGTTAATCAGTCGCCATTACCCCCTTACTGCCATCACCAATTTTAATTCTATAATGGGGAAACTATGGGGAATATTAAATACACATCCCATTATGACGAGGAAAGATCATTGTCTTTTCATCACTAACATATTATAAGTGGTTCAACACGATATATATATTACCACATTATTATTCAAAAGTAAAGTTTTTTCTTTTTTCTAAGCAAATCAGGCAATTTAATGGTTACTGTTCAGGGATCTCCTGAAGCAGGTATGTTCATGCATTGGCAAAGCTAATCAACACTTTCGAAAATTCTGAATTCCATTTTTCCGGCTGTTAAAATTATGGCTGCAGTTTCCGGAAATACTATCGGCATGAAGCACAGGGAAGCCAGAATAAGCTTTCTCGGATTTTTGATCATGATTTTTCCGTAAAGCGCCTCGCAGAAATTACCTGTTCCGGATTCCCCGTATGCATTTCCCTTTTATTCAAATTATTTTTTCAAAGGCTTCATCCGGAATAACGAAGTGCATCAATCGGTTTTTTTCGCGCTGCTTTATTGGCAGGATAAAGACCGAATATCACCCCGATCAGAAGAGAAAATATCACAGAGATTCCGGTAACCTTGATATCCATATAAAAGTTCATAGAGCCTTCCATAACTTTTCCGATTATTTTCAGAATCACAAAGGAGCTGCCGATTCCTGCCGCACAGCCCATCATACTGACTATCAGAGTCTCCATAAGGAACTGCATCATAATTCCTCCCCTTCCTGCTCCGATCGCCTTTCGGATACCGATCTCTCTGGTCCTTTCGGTAACAGACACCAGCATGATATTCATAATGCCAATCCCGCCTACCAGAAGAGAAATGGCTGCAATTCCTCCGATCATCAGAGACATGGTGTCATCCACGCCCTCCATAGCACTCATAATCTCAGACTGATTGATGACGGAAAACGCATCCTCGTCTCCGGACAGACGCTCAAGCATGATCCTTTCCACGGCTGTTTCGGCCTGATCCATAGATTCCTCATCTGCTGAAGATACATAAAACTGTGTGATGTCCAGCACATTGTCGGCTATTCTGGTAAGCGTAGAATAGGGAATGTATCCTTCCAGGGTCTCAGTTTCTGTCTCGTCATCGGAAGAACTTCCTGCCATAGACTGTGCTGAAGTAAGCGAAGAATTTTCGTCCGAAAGAACACCTGCAACCAGAAAGCTTTTTCCATCCAAAGACAAGGCTTCTCCCACTGCATCTTCTCTTCCAAAAACTTCTACTGCCGTATCCGCACTGATGATCACTACCAGAGAATGATTATCCAGATCTGTCTGCTTCAGGGTTCTTAGTGACGAGAGTTCCAGATTCATAATATCAAAATAGCTTCCTGTTGTTCCGGTAATGTTCATGGTTCCGCTTGTATATCCGCTTTTTGCGGTAACAGAAGTTCTTCCGTATGGCGCAGCCGCCTCCAGCGCCTCATCATCCATAAGCTCATGAAATTCACTTAACCGTATGGGATTTTCTTTATCATCTGTCACTCTTACCGTCAGGTAACTGGAGCCCATATCCGAAATCTGTTCTGATACAGAAGAGGACGCCCCGTCTGCAATAGAAACAAGTACGATCAACGCCGAAACACCGATAATGATCCCCAGCATAGTAAGAAAAATACGCAGTTTATTGGCGCAAACTGCTGCCCAGGACATCTTACAGGTCTGCCATATCATGTTGTCACCTCATCCACATGTCCGTCCCGGATCCGTATCATTCTCTCAGCCTCCTGTGCCACCCCATTATCATGGGTGATCAGCACAATGGTATTTCCGGCTTCGTGAAGCTCATGAAACAGATACATGATCTCCTGCCCGGTCCTGCTGTCCAGATTCCCCGTTGGTTCATCCGCAAGAAAAAGAGAAGGCTTCGTCACCAGTGCTCTTGCAATTGCCACTCTTTGCTGCTGACCTCCGGAAAGTTCCGTTGGACGGTGGTGCATTCTGTGAGACAATTCCACCTTTTCCAGTGCTTTACGGACTCTCTGTTTTCTTTCTGCTGCTTTGACTCCCTGATACAGAAGAGGAAGCTCCACATTTTCCTCTGCCGTAAGCTTGGGCAGAAGATTAAAATTCTGAAAGATAAACCCCAGCTTATGATTGCGTATCCTGGCCAGTTCTCGTTCTGAATACTGCTCAATAGAAATCCCGTCCAGTATATATTCACCTTCATCTGCCACATCCAGACAGCCAATAATATTCATCATTGTAGATTTCCCGCTTCCTGAGGGACCGATAATACTTACAAACTCTCCCTCCTGTATGCTCATACTGGCATGATCCAGAGCATATACCGTTTCATCTCCAATGGTATATATTTTTGAAATCTCTTTCAGTTCTATCAACTCACCTTCACCTACCTCTCCATAGGGCTTCCATTTCCGCCGCCCATATTGCCGCCGCCCGGCATATTTTCCATATCTCCCATATTTCCAAACTGACTGAAATCGGGCATTTCCATATCTCCCATATCATTGCCCGGCATACTGAAGCCTGTATCAGAAGAGGTATTTCCGCCGCCGGTTTTCTGATAATAAACCACATCACCTTCCGAAAGCCCCTCCGTGATCTCTACATTTTCTCCATCGGAAAGACCCGTGGTCACCTGCTGTTCACCGGAAAGATTGCCTTCGTCATCCTGCTCTGTATAAACAAAAACTTCCTCTCCCCGTTCCTGCAGGGCATTGACCGGAATGGTTACAATATTTTCTTTTTCCTCAATTGTAATAGTTGCAGATGCATTCATTCCCGCTTTCATTTTTTCATCTTTTGGAACGGTGATCTCCACTGTATACTTGGCCACACCGCCACTTGCAGAAGCTGTATTACTTACCTTCGTCACAGTTCCTTCAAAGGTTTTGTCCTCTATAGCGTCAAAAGTAACGTCAGCCGTCTGTCCCTGCGTTACGGAATTGATGTCAAGCTCATCCACACTTACCGAAAGCAGCATAGAAGTATCTCCTGAAATGGTAAAGGCTGTAGTATCTGTGCTGTACTGGGAGTCTGTATCTGTCTGCGTTTCCACCTCCTCTGACTGCCGGGTATCTGAAGTCTGCGTTTCGGTACTGTTCCCGCCGGAAGCGTTTCCACTACCGGTTATTCCGGTGGACGTACTGCCTCCACCCTGGGTATTTCCTGTGTTTTGTGTCGTTTCCGTATCATTGTCCTGAGTTCCTGATGGCGCCTGGCTTTCTCCGTCTGTAATTCCGTTTTCCTCTTCCTCCTGTGTATCAGAGCCGGAATTTTCTGTATCATTCTGGGAGTCTTCAGGATAAGTAGAGCCGCCTTGATTTCCTTCCGTGCTTCCGGAATCATCTGAGGAATCCCCGGGTTCTTCTGTACTGCCCTCTGTTTCCGGAAAAGTAATGGTAAAACTCAGTGTACTTCCATCAGAAGAAAGCGACACCCCGGACAGAACTCCGGATATTACCTGGTTCACACTGTCTGCAGCAAACTGATACCCCTCCCCTGCATAAAGCGTAACGGCTGCCTGATAAATTACCGCCGGCTGAAAGGTACTGTCCCCCGGATTCCAGGATATGGTTCCTGTGTAACTGTTATCCGAGGAAACAATCTGTGTCTGGGGGCTTCCTCCTGTTCTTGGAACAGCAATCCCCAGTGTCTGCGCATTTCCCGTCGATGTATCTGCCATACTCAGATAAATCGTCTGCTTCTCAGGCTGAGAGGGTGTTTCTTCCATATTTTCTGTGTCATCAGTAAAAATCTCTGCTGTTTCGTCTGTGTCTGACACATTTACGACGCGAACAGCAGATTTACTTGTGTAAGACATCTTTGATATCTGAATTCCACTGCTTTTCGTGCAGGACAGGTTTACTGTCTGAATGCCGGACACTTTTGTGTACGACATATCAGATACCTGAACCCCATTGCTGTCTGATGTTGCTGAAGAATCAGAAGTGCCTTCATCAGAAACATAAATCTCTTCGATAGTACCATCCATATCTGCAGTAATGGTTCCTTTTTTGCAAGATTCAGAAGCTCTGTCAAAGTCTCTGCCAGTGCCTCTCTCTGTCCGTAAAGTGCTTCATAACTTGCTGTGATACCGTCTTCGTCCAGCGTCAGAAGCGTGTCTCCGCTGTCTACCGCCTCATCCTCAGATACATTTACCTCAGAAATACTTCCTGCAGTTCCTGTTACCTGCAGCGGCTGGTGGATATAGATGGTTCCTGTGCCAATACTGTTTCCTTCCTCATCTGTTACTGTGGCAGTATCTCCAAGTCCCACTCCGCTGTCCGTCATGGTAATGGTACATTCGTTGTCAGACACCTTTTCCACGGTTCCTTCCACCTGTATTCCGGAAGACAGGGTTACAGTCACCGTATCTTCCTCTGATGGAACCAAAGCAGGATCTGTCAGATCCACAGCCATTTTTCCGTCAACAGAAAGAACAAGAAGTGCACCATGCTCCAGCATACAGGAGGTTATGTTCTCTCCCTGACTTATATATATTTTCTTTACACGGCCGTCCACGGAAGCAGAAATGATCTCGTCGTCTGTATCTTCCTGTAATTCTGCAATCTGTTGATCCAGTACTTTGATTTTTTCCTGTACCTCTTCCATTGCCTCATAAACAGAAGAAGAATCTACTTCCGCCAGAACGTCTCCACTGGAAACATGATCGCCGCTTTCTACCTTTACCTCTGATACAGTAATTCCGGACGGAATCTTCAAGGCGACCGGGGTATCTGCTTCCAGATTTCCTGTTCCCACAATCGTGTTGGAAATTGACCCTGTTTCTGCCGTCACCTTTGTAGACTCTACTGTTTTTTCCGGTACAGACGATCTTTTTCCTGACTGATATTTCCAGTATACCCCGCCTGTTGCAACAGATACGGTAAGGGCAACCGCTGTACCGATCACAATCTTCTTTTTTCCGGCAGCCTTTCTTTTTTTGAAACAGCTTCCGGTTTCACTTCTTTCCTTTCTGAATTTCATTACCGACCTCCTGCTGATTTTTTTACTTTTACAGTTTTTCCGGATTTTTTGTTTCACAGGCTCTCCATTCCACTGTGGAGGATGCTCCGGAACAGTCTGCACTATCTTCATAAACCACTGTAGTATAGAATAAATTAAATCTCTACTATATATTTTGA
>NZ_HF999060.1:0-5231 GCF_000433815.1 Blautia sp. CAG:257 | reverse complement strand
GTTTTGAACAGGCTAAAGCCGTATAAAAAAGCGGAACTCTTTAAAAGAGTCCCGCTTTCTTTGAGATGGAATTATTTATTTTTTCTTTCTTCTAAGCATCTGAATAAGACCGATCATAGAACCACTTCCAAGTAAGCCTGCTACTAACGGTACAGTGTTTGTTGCATCGCCAGTCTTAGGATTGTTTGTTTTAACCTCAGACTTGTTTGTATCAGCTTTATCCTGATCGTTGTTCTGATTATCGTTGTTTGGTTTCTCCGGTGCTACAGTTGGTTTGTTCTGATCTGGATCTGTCGGCTGATCTGGATCTTCTGGATCTACTGGCTGATCTGGATCTTCCGGATTCGGGGTAGGTGTCGGATTTTCCGGATTCGGGGTAGGTGTCGGATTTTCCGGATCCGGAGTAGGAGTTGGCTCTTCCGGATCTTCTTTCTCTGCACGTACTGTAACAACTACTGTCTCATTCTCAATCGGCAGATCTCCTACGATTGCAATTACATAACCTTCCGGTACATCTGTCAGAACGCTTGTGTTGATATAGGTAGCATCTTTCTCTACTGTAAGTGCTCCTGCACCAACTTCTGTTCCATCTTCTGTTACATATTTAACAGCAATATTTCTCTGCTCAGCTTCAACCTGTCTGATTTTAACTTTAGCAACTGTTGAAGTTCCAAGATAGATATCGCCTACTTCACAAAGCTCCCATCCTTCTGGTACATCTGTCAGAAGGCTTGTGTTGAAGTAAGATGCATCTTCATCAATTGTGATAGAAGAAACTGCTACCTCATGCTCATCCTTTTCATCAATGTAGCTTACAATGATATCTTTTGTGCGAGCTGCTTCTGTTTTTCTGATTTTAACTTTGGCAACTGTTGAGCTTCCAAGATAAATGTCACCTACTTCTGCAAGTGTCCATCCTTCCGGTACATCTGTCAGGAGGCTTGTGTTGAAGTAAGATGCATCCTCATCAATTGTGATAGAAGAAACTGCTACCTCATGTCCATCTTTTTCATCAACATAGCTGATGATGATATCTTTTTCGCGTTTTACTGTTTCTCTGATAAGAACATCAACAGAATCAGCATCTCCTACATAAACATCACCAATGTTTGCGATTTCCCATCCTTCCGGAACGCCTGTCAGGATGCTTGTGTTAAAGTATGTTGCTGTATCTTCCAGAGTTACGGAAGAAGCAGCGATTGTAGTGCCGTTTGCATCTACATAGTTTACTGCAACATCTTTCGTATAAGTTTTTTGTCTTACAACTACAGTTGCTGTGTTGTTATCATTGATCGGGATATCGCCAACAACTGCAATGATCCAGCCATACGGCACATCTGTAAGAATATTTGTGTTAAAGTATGTTGCGTCCTCATCAACCTTAATAGTTGTGGTGAGTACCGGATTTCCGTCTTCATCCACATAATCTACTACAACATCTTTTGTGTACTCTTTTGCTCTTACCTGAACAGTTAAAGTATTCTCTGTGTCAAATGCAAGATCTCCTACATTTACAAGCTCATATCCATAAGGAACGTTTAATTTGCTTGTATTTACATAAGTGTCACCGACACCTACAACAAGATCCTGAGTTCCTACATTTTTATTATTTTCATCTACATAGCTTACAATAACATTTTTGTCAGTTACTACCTGTGCTTCTCTGACAAAGACATTCATAGTATCGCCATTGCCGATATACATATCGCCAACCTGGCAAAGCTCATATCCCTTCGGAACAGCCAGACAGCTTGTATGGAATGTTGTAGCTTCAGCAGCAATCTCAATTTCCTGGTTTGGAGAAATAACATCTCCGGATTCTGTTACAAGGCTTACATAAATTGTTCTTGTTTCAGCATCTGCTTTTCTTACTTCAACATTCACTGTATCATTTGTACCAAGGTATACGTCTCCAACATTGCAAAGAACCCAGCCTTCCGGTGCTGTAAGAAGATTTGTGTTGAAATAAGTTGCATCGGAATCAATTTCAATGGCCTGGATTCCATTTTCAAGAGGCTGCTTTGTCTCTTCGTCAATGAAGCTTACATATACAGTTCTTGTTGTAGCAATTTCTCTTACTTCTACATTAACTGTATCTCCCTCTCCAACATATACATCTCCCACATTGCAGATCTCGTATCCGTTCGGTGCTGTAAGTTTGCTTGTGTTAAATATAGTATCCTTTGCACCAACTTCGATTGACTGGATATCACCAACCTGGAATTTTGTGTTTTCGTCAATAAAGCTTACATATACAGTTTTATATTCCGGTGCTGTTTTTCTTACCTTAAGTGTAATGGCATTGCTGTTCGCATCAATATCCACATCACCTACCCTGCAAAGCTCATAGCCTTCCGGTACTGTTACCAGGCTTGTATTGAACTGTGTTGCATCATTTGCAATCTGGATAGCTGCTACATCCGGAAGGATTTTTCCTGTTTCTTCATCTTCAAAACTTACGAATACTGTTCTGTTTTCTGCTTTCACTTTTTTTACAGTAACATTTACCTGATCAGCGCCTGTCACATTGCAGTCACCAGCTACAGCAATTTCATAGCCTTCCGGTACATCTGTCAGCTGAGAATAATTGAAATTATAATAAACAGTTTTATCCTCAGTATACTGTGGTTCAACAGTAATGCTTCCTTTACCAACAGATGTTCCGTTTTCTAACTGATAATTAATCTGAACAGTTTTAGCTGTATGCTCTGGTGTTTCTGCCTTATCTGTTAATGTAAGCTGTATCCAACGCTGATTTTTTGATACGCTGAAATCTCCGGTTCCGCCAAGGATCTCTTTGCCTTCCGGCACACCTACCACATCAGCATAGCGGCAAATGTAATAGCCGTTTGCACAATCATATGGTGTAACGCTTCCACTTCCGATTTCGGTACCGTTTTCATCTACAAAGATAACAGTACAATTTTCAAGTACTACATCTGCTGTTGTTTCTTCTGTCTCTTCTTCGCCAGCCTCGTCTGTTGTTTCTTCTGTCTCTTCCTCTGTTGTTTCTTCTTCTGCCACGTCTTCGCTGTCTTCTTCTGCCAGTGCGTCTTCATCGACTACTGGTGTGAGAGTCTCATCTTCTACTGTGTCCTCAGCGCCGGCTTCAATAGCTGTATCCATAGATGCAGCTGTTACGCCTACTGTGCTTGTGAGAACTACAGAGGAGCTGAGACCAACCATGAGAAGTTTTCTTACTACTTTGTTTTTCATAGCTTCTTTTTCCTCCATCTCTGATTTTAGGGATTTTTCCCTAATCCTATGTATCGTTCTTATTATACCCCCCCCCGTGTTGTTAAGTCAAGGCAAATTCGCCTATTTTTACCTGTTTTTCAACATTTTTACACTTGACATTTTTACAGATTCCAGCAACTTTTCCCTGCAAACAACAAACAAAAAAAGACACTGTCTCCAATTATTGACAGTGTCCGTAAATTGTCAGATTTTTCAGATCAATTCTCCCATAATGGAAGTATAAATATCCTGGCATTTCTGGGGCCAGCTTTTACATATGGCCCGCGCAGCCTCTTTACTGGGCGCAGCCATTATCAGATCCATGATCGTAGCATCCTTTTCGATCAGCTGGCACCGAACCGCATAGGTTCCCTGAGGCGTTGTATAATAATCGGCCGGCATAAGGATCCTTTCCGGCATCTCGTATCCATAATCTCTCAGAAATTCTTCAATTTCATTTCTGATATCCTGAGAAAGATCATTTTCAAAGTAGGAAAGTGTTTTGCTCCCCTCATCTGTCAGCTCATAATGAGAACTGTTAGAAACTGTCCTCCGTATCAGAAGCCCTGTTTCCACCAGTTCTGACAGCACCTGCTGAAGATGAAGGTAATCCGTGTACTCTCTGTCCAGCACAAACTCTGAAATCTGAGAATTTGTCAGCTCTTCCCTGGAATGCTGGGCCATATAAAGTACCATCAGTTTATAAATTGTAAATGGTTCTGCCATTCTACCACCTCTTTCTCGTTTACATCCGGAGCATGTCAGTTCCTTCAGCACTTTCACAATCAGGAACTTTCAAACTTTTTCCCTGGTAACTGTTCTGTTCTTTCATCTGATGGTGAAGCAGATTCAGAACCTCCCGTTTTCTTGATGCCCACAAAGGAGCGATCAGAAGATCTTTTGGCCCGTCTCCTGTAATCCTGTGGATAACGATTTCCGGATCAAGATTTTCCAGACATTCAATCAGTAAAGCCAGATATTCTTCTCTCTCATAAACATGAAATCTTCCTGCAAGATAATCATATGCCAGGTCTGTCCCTTTCAGAACATGAAGAAGCTGAAGCTTGATCCCCTGGATGTCCTTTTTGTTCAGATATCTCATTGTCTCAAGAATCTCTTCCCTGCTTTCTCCCGGAAGCCCCAGAATCGTATGAACGATCACTTCAATATTCCGTTTGCGGAGATTCTCCACAGCCTGATCGAAGCAGGAAAGCCGATATCCCCTTCTGATGTACTGAGCTGTTTTTTCATGGATCGTCTGAAGCCCCAGCTCGATCCATACCGGCTTGATCCGGTTCAGCTCTTCCAGAAGATCCAGTACCTCCTCTCCCAGACAGTCCGGTCTGGTTCCTACAGACAGGGCTACGATCCCTGGATGAGACATTGCCTCCTTAAAAATCTTCCTGAGATATTCCACCGGCGCATAGGTGTTGGTATACGCCTGAAAATACGCAATATATTTCTGAATAGGCCGCTTGGCGGAAAGAAGCGCGATCTGGCTTTCAATCTGCTCTGTGACAGACAGAGATACGTCTGCCGCAAAATCTCCGCTTCCTCCCTCGCTGCAGAAAATACAGCCTCTTGTCCCAAGAGTTCCATCCCTGTTTGGACAGGACATCCCCCCGTTTAAGGTTACCTTATAGACCTTTTCACCAAAACGCTCCCTGAGCATATAGTCCAGGGAGCGATAAGGTTTTCCGTTCCAGCTCTTACGCTGTTCCCGGCATTCTCTGTTCAGTTCTTTCATCAGGGCATTACCTCTGTTTCCTCCGGAGTCAGTTCCTTTGGAATATACTTGTCAAAAATTTTTACAAAAAAGTGCGAATTACCATATGCGATCACTGCCGGTCCAAACAGAATCACCAGCATAATCAGCGACATCTGTATCTGAAATGACGGAATAAATAAAATCAGGATCGGACAGGCACAGATCAGCAGCATCAAAAATGTAAAAGGAAGATGACGTATCGCCATTAAAAACGCATTTTTGAATG
>NZ_HF999059.1:317-1463 GCF_000433815.1 Blautia sp. CAG:257 | reverse complement strand
GGGTCTTTCTTCTGGATGAAGATACATCTGCCACGAATTTTATGGTAAGGGATTCCTTTATGCAGAAAGTGATCGCAAGAGAAAAAGAACCCATCACACCGTTTCTGGAACGGGCCGGGGATCTGTACCACAAAGCCGGAATCTCCACCATTCTGGTTGCCGGAAGCTCCGGCGCCTTTTTCCATATTGCAGACACAGTGATCCAGATGGACAGCTATTATCCGCTGGACATTACCCACATGGTAAAAACTCTCTGCAGCCAGTATCCGCTTCCAGAAACCTCTGTGCCGGGATTCCACTTTCCCAAAAGCTGCCGGATCATGACAAAAGCTGCTTCCGCAGCTCCCAGATCCCCTCGCAGAGATTCTGACCGTCCGGACAGACTGAAAACAAAAGTACATGGAAAAGACGGCTTTTCCATAGGACGACAGGAAGTGGATCTGCGCTATATTGAGCAGATCGTGGATACGGAACAGACAGCTTCTTTAAGTATGCTGCTGAAATATGCTGTGGAGCATCTCATTGACGGTAAACGGACGCTTCCGGAAATTGCAGAATATCTGATCCGGGAATTGGATCAGAAGGGACTGGTATTTTTCAGCGGCGGTTCTTATATCCCCTGTGGGTATGCCATGCCAAGAGCCCAGGAAATCTATTCCTGCTTGAACCGTTATCGAAGGCCATAAAATAAAAACTGCCCCGGAAGCGCCAAAGTTCTTCCGGAGCATATAAACTGCTAAAGGCAAACAAGAAAACTGCCGCTCTCCCGACGATCTTGCCGGGTGGGCGGCTGTCATTGTTTTCTTTTATTTTTTAGGGAAAGGAAAGAGTTCGGCAGTTCTTCCGGCATTGAAGTGCTGCCTGTTCTTAAAGGGGATTACCTTTAAGACACTTATAGAATACAACATAATTGTGATAAGAGTTTGTATAATTTCTAATATAATTATAAAATCTATAAAGAAACCATAATTTTCCTGTAAATATACCTGCAATATCCACTCTGTACCCGGCAATTTACATATTGACATCATAGGTTGATAATGATACCATAGCCACATCAAATGAAAAACTTTTAACCTGATTTCTATCCATATAAAATAAGGAGAATATTCCATGCAGAAAAAAGCAATCATTGCCATGAGCGGC
>NZ_HF999059.1:0-262 GCF_000433815.1 Blautia sp. CAG:257 | reverse complement strand
GCTTACCTGATGATCCAGGCAGGATATGACTGCGCCGGAGCTACCATGAAGCTTTATGATAAACCTCAGTGCAGCCAGCCAGGCGACCGTTCCTGCTGCACTCCCTCTGATACAGAGGATGCGCGAAATGTAGCTGCAAGACTTGGAATCCTCTATTATGTATTTCCTATGCATGAAGAGTTCCGCCACCACGTCATTGATAAATTTGCATCCACCTATTTAAACGGAGGTACTCCAAATCCCTGCATCGACTGCAATCGTT
>NZ_HF999058.1:21504-23385 GCF_000433815.1 Blautia sp. CAG:257 | reverse complement strand
GAGAAGGGAATGGCAGGGCAGCCGTCAGGAGGCGCTGCAGATCCGGGTACCGGGGGAGCTGTAACGGAAGCAGCAGGAGCAGGGGAAACGCAGGATTCAGGAACAGTAAATCTGAACACAGCAGATTCTGCAGCGCTTCAGACACTGCCCGGTATCGGAGAAGCCAAGGCCCGGGCCATTCTGGCCTACCGGGAGGAAAAGGGCGGCTTTTCCGGTACGGAGGAGCTGATGAATGTGCCGGGGATCAAGGAAAGTACTTTTTCAAAGATAAAAGACAAGATTGCAGTAGAATAAGGAGATTGTAAATGAGCAGGAAAGTATTAGTGGTAGATGATGAAAAACTGATCGTAAAGGGCATCCGTTTCAATCTGGAACAGGACGGTATGGAAGTGGACTGCGCTTATGATGGTGAGGAAGCAGTGGAAAAGGCAAAGGAAAAGCATTATGACATTATCCTTCTTGATCTTATGCTTCCCAAGATGGACGGCCTTGAAGTCTGCCAGCAGATCAGGGAGTTTTCCAATGTTCCCATTGTAATGCTTACTGCCAAAGGCGAGGATATGGATAAGATCCTGGGACTGGAATACGGCGCAGACGATTACATTACCAAGCCTTTTAACATTCTGGAGGTAAAGGCAAGAATCAAGGCGATCATGCGCCGCGCCCGTTCAGAAAGCGAGGAGAAGGAAAAGGCCAAGACCATTGAGACAGGTGATCTGAAGCTTGACTGCGAGAGCCGTCGTGTGTTTATTGCAGGCAAGGAGATCAATCTGACAGCGAAAGAATTTGATGTGCTTGAGCTGCTTGTATTTAATCCGAACAAGGTTTACAGCCGTGAAAACCTTCTGAATATTGTCTGGGGATATGAATATCCGGGTGATGTGAGAACTGTGGATGTACATATCCGCCGTCTCCGTGAAAAAATCGAGGCGAATCCCAGTGAGCCCAAGTATGTACACACCAAATGGGGTGTAGGCTATTATTTTCAGGCATAAGCAATGAAAAAGAAAAACAGGTTTTTTAAGAGTCTGCGTTTCCGGATCCTGATCATTCTGGTGATTCTGGGAATTGTACCCAGTGTGATCGTTACACGGATGATGATCAGCAACTATGAGAAACAGGCTGTGGCAGTAAGAGCAGGGGCAGTCAGCAATCAGTGCAGTATTCTTTGCAATCAGATCATTAAGGAAAATTATCTCAATGATCCCAGCTCCGAGGCTGTAAACGGCAAGCTTGAAATGCTGTCCAATGTGTATGGCGGACGTATCCTGATCGTGGACAGAGATTTTAAGATCGTAAAGGATACCTACCATGTAGATGAGGGGAAAACTCTGGTTTCTCCAAAGATCATCCGCAGCTTTAAGAAAGGGGAACCTACGGATTATCAAAGAAAGGGACAGGTGATCGAGTTCGCAGTTCCTGTGAGAAGTGCGGATGTTCCTCAGATCCAGGGAGCCATGCTGGTGACGATCTCCTGCAGTGAGATCACGGCTACCATGATGGAACTGAATTATCAGGGGCTTCTTCTGATCGCAGTGATCGTGGTTCTGTCTGTTTTCCTTGGATATATTCTTGCCACTGTTCTGGTGAAGCCTCTTGCCCGTGTAACCAAGTCTATTGAAGATCTTACGGACGGATATCAGAATGATGAGATCTCCGTACCGGATTATACGGAGACAGAGCTGATCACAGATGCTTTTAATAAGATGCTGGCAAGAATGAAGGTTCTGGATGAATCCAGGTCCGAGTTTGTTTCCAATGTGTCTCATGAGCTGAAAACGCCAATGACCTCCATGAAGGTTCTGGCAGATTCTCTGGTAGGCCAGCAGGGAGTTCCGGAGGAGCTTTATCAGGAGTTCCTCCAGGATATTACTGCTGAGA